>NZ_JBVVAK010000004.1:0-176048 GCF_055792825.1 Microvirga sp. GN3 | reverse complement strand
GATGAGTCCGAAGCGCTCACCCATCCCTATCTGGCCCATGCCTGGGCCAAGAAGGGTGCGGATCTGCGCATCCCAGCGCCCGGCCAAGCCGCCAAGGTGGCGATGCTCGGTCTGCTCGACTGGGCCCCGCGTGACCTGATTGTGCGCACCAGCCGGAGCAAGCGCAGTACCGATTTCATCGCGCTTCTGGAACAGATCGACACGCAATATGGCCTGACGCCTGATCGTGCGAAGAAGCCGATCGTGCTCGTCCTCGACAATGGCCCGATCCACACCAGCAAGGTGACGCGCGCCGCACTCGCCGAGCGGGCGCCCTGGCTCACGGTCGAATGGCTGCCGAAATACACGCCGGAGCTCAACGACATCGAAGAGCTCTGGCGCGATCTGAAGCAGCATCATCTTGCTCACCAGATCTTCGCGGGTCCAGAAAACCTCGATTGTGCCATCCACGAGGCGGTCATGATGCTCAATCGCGAACGGAATCGCCATCCGTTGGCCAACCACCGAATCGCTGCTTAGACCCAGGACGATACCTGTTGGGCAAGATCGATCAGGGCAGCCGGATCTCCAAGCGCGGCAATCCGCTGCTCCGGACTTAGCTCTTTGAGGCGGGCGGAATCCTGCTGAATCAGGTCTCGCGCTGGTCTGCGCTGAAGGCCGAGGCATAGAGCTTGACCACCCCCGAAATAACAGAACGGTGCCTAGTGGAGGCTCTCCTAGGTACCAAGACACTCGACAGCCGACCCAGCTCAAATTATCTACAAAAACATGAATCGAGAGCCCGAAGAGACAGTCACGGCAAAGATCACCCGCATCCTGGCGGAGCGCATCGTCTCCGGGGCGCTGGCGCCCGGCGAGAAGCTGCGGCAGGACCACGTTGCCGCCGAGTTCGGCGCCAGCCACGTGCCCGTGCGCGAGGCCTTCCGTCGCCTTGAGGCGCAAGGTCTCGCCGTCAGCGAGCCGCGGCGCGGTGTGCGCGTCGCCTCCTTCGATTCGGCCGAGGTGAGGGAAGTGGCGGAAATGCGGGCGGCGCTGGAGGCCCTGGCGCTGCGCCACGCCGTGCCGCATCTGACCCCGGCCATCCTGAACGAGGCGGAACAGGCGGCCGACGAGGCCGATCGCTGCCGCGACATCCGCGCGTGGGAGGCGGCGAACCGGCGCTTCCATCGCCTCCTTCTGGCGCCCTGCCGCATGCCGCGCCTGCTCGCGGCGATCGACGACCTGCAGGCGGTGAGCGCGCGCTTCCTCTTCGCCAGCCTCACCAGAGGCTGGGAGCCGCGCATCGACGTGGAGCACCGGACGGTTCTTGCTGCCCTGCGCAAGGGCGACGTCGAGACCGCCTGTGCCACGCTCGCCCGCCACGTCCAGCGCGTCGGCCAGCACCCGAAGCGCTCGGGTGCTGCAGGGCAGGGCGGCTTTGCCGTTTTCGGCTGACTGGCAGAGATCGGCTTGCCAATTTATAGATTTCATGGAATCCATCTGGAGATAGAGATAACAAATTATCTATAAAATGGAGATTGCCGATGGCCAGAGACCCGCGGAGCCCCGCCCGGGCAGAGACGGCGGAGCAGGAATTGGGGGGCTGGACCCAGGCCAAAGCCGAGGCCCTGTACGCTCTGCCGTTCAGTGATCTCCTCTTTCGCGCCCACACGCTGCATCGGCGGCATTTCGATCCCAACGATATTCAGTTGAGCCGTCTCCTCAGCATCAAGACTGGCGGCTGTCCGGAAGACTGCGGCTACTGCTCGCAGAGCGTCCACTATGACACGGGCGTGAAGGCGACGCGGCTGATGGATCTCGACGACGTCATCGCCGCCGCCGGGCGCGCCAAGACCGAGGGTGCAACGCGCTTCTGCATGGGCGCGGCGTGGCGCAGCCCCAAGCCGCGCGACCTCTCCCGCGTCGCGGCCATGATCGTGGCGGTGAAAGCGCTCGGCCTCGAGACCTGCGCTACGCTTGGCATGTTGACCGAGCCACAAGCCGACGAGCTGCGCGCGGCGGGGCTCGACTACTACAACCACAACGTCGACACCTCGCCCGCCTATTACGGCGAGATCATCACCACGCGCACGCTGGAGGACCGGCTGGAGACGCTCGCCCATGCCCGCTGCGCCGGCCTCAAGCTTTGTTGCGGCGGCATCGTCGGCCTGGGCGAGACGCTCGCCGACCGACTCGACATGCTGGTGCTGCTCGCCAATCTCTCCGCGCCGCCGGAGAGCGTACCGCTCAACCTGTGGAACGAGGTGCCCGGCGTGCCCGTCGCCGCGCAGGCCGAGCGCCCGGACGCGATTGCTTTCGCCCGCCTCATTGCGGTCGCGCGCATCATGATGCCGACGAGCGTGCTGCGCCTGTCGGCAGGTCGCCAGTACATGAGTGACGAGGCCCAGGCGCTGTGCTTCTTCGCCGGCGCCAATTCCCTCTTCCTTGGCGAGACCTTGCTGACGACCCGCAACGCGGGGGAGGAGCGGGATGCCGCCCTCTTCACCCGCCTCGGACTCAAGGCCCTTGGCCCCAGCGAGGGCGCCGATGTCGACGCATGACGCGGCTCTGGCGGCGCTGCACCGGCGCGGGCGGCTGCGCAGCCTCGCGTCGCGCCGGGGTATCGATTTCACCTCCAACGACTATCTCGGTCTCGCCGAGTCTGAGGCGCTGCGGCAGGCGGCGGCCGAAGCGCTCGCCCGCGGTGTGCCGGTGGGGGCGGGCGGCTCGCGCCTGTTGCGCGGCAACCATGCCGAGCACGAGGCGCTCGAGGCGGAGGCCGCCGCCTTCTTCGGCGCCGAGAGCGCGCTCTTCCTGGCCGGCGGCTTCGCCGCCAACGCCGCCCTCGTCGCGACGCTGCCGCGGCGCGGCGACCTCGTCGTCCACGATGCCCTGATCCACGCGAGCGTGCACGAGGGGCTCATGGCTTCGCCCGCCGAGGCGGTCGCGGTGCCGCACAACGATGCGGGCGCGGTCAACGATTCCATCAGCCGCTGGCGGGCGAGGGGCGGGCGCGGCCGCCCGTGGATCGCCGCCGAAACTCTCTACGGTATGGATGGCGACGTCGCTCCGCTTGCGGACCTCCTCACCATCGCCGACCGCCACGAGGCAATGCTGCTGCTCGACGAGGCGCATGCGACCGGTGTCTGCGGACCTGCCGGCCGGGGCTTCGCCGCAGGCCTCGAGGGACGCCCCAATGTCGTGACGCTGCACACCTGCGGCAAGGCGCTCGGCGTCATGGGCGCGCTCGTCTGCCTGCCGCAGACCTTGCGCGACTACATGGTCAACCGGGCGCGCGGCTTCATCTACGCCACGGCGCCGTCACCGCTTCTCGCCGCCCTCGTGCGCGCGGCGCTCGGCCTCGTCGCCACGGCAGACGACCGGCGCCAGCGCCTTGCCGCCCTCGTCGCTCACGCGCGGCGCCGGCTCGCCGCGATTGGCCTGCCTACCACGGCCACACAAATCCAGCCGATCATCGTCGGGGCGGACCGGCGCGCGACGGCGCTTGCGGCAGCGTTGCAGGCGCAAGGCTACGACCTGCGCGCCATCCGCCCGCCGACGGTACCGCCGGGCACAGCGCGCCTGCGCATTGCCTTGACGCTCGACGTCAATGAGGCGGCCGTCGACGCGCTCGTCGCGGTCCTCGCCGACGAGCTAGTGAGGCGGCGCTCATGAGGGGCTTCATGATCACCGGCACCGACACCGGCATCGGCAAGACCGTCTTCGCTGCCGCTCTCGCCGGGGCTCTCGGCGCCTGCTACTGGAAGCCGGTGCAGGCCGGCCTCGACGGCGAGACGGATTCCGAGACGGTGCGTCGGCTGTCCGGCCTGTCGGCGGAGCGCATCCTGCCGGAGGCCTACCGCCTCACCCTGCCGGCCTCGCCGCATCGGGCGGCGGAAGCCGAGGGGACGCTAATCGACGTGGAGGCGCTGGCGTTGCCGGCGGTGGCACACCCGCTCGTCGTCGAGGGCGCCGGTGGGCCGATGGTGCCGCTCACGCGCCGGCGGCTCTTCATCGACCTCTTCGCCGCCTGGGCGTTGCCGGTGGTGCTCTGCGCCCGCACCAGCCTCGGCACCATCAACCATACGCTTCTCGCCATCGAGGCGCTCCGGCGCCGTGCCATCCCCGTGCACGGCGTGGCCTTCATCGGAGCCGCCAACGAGGACAGTGAGGGCATCATCGCCGAGCTCGCTGGCATGCGCCGCCTCGGCCGCCTGCCGCATCTGCCGGCGCTAACGCCGGCCGGGCTCGCTGCCGCCTTCGCCACCGGCTTCGACATCGGCGATTTCCAATGACGACAGACGATGAAATGACCTTCGCCGGGCCGTCCCCCGTCTGGCACCCCTTTACCCAGCACGCGCTCGCACCGGAACCGCCGGTCGTGGTGCGCGGACAAGGCGCCTGGCTCACGACCGCGGCGGGCGAGCGTCTTCTCGACGCCATCTCCTCCTGGTGGGTCATCACCCACGGCCATTGCCATCCGCGCATCGTCGCAGCGATCCGCGAGCAGGCGGGAGAGCTCGACCAGGTGATCTTCGCCGGCCATACCCATCCTGCGGCCGAGGAGTTGGCGCGCCGGCTCGTGGCACTGGCGCCGTCGGGGCTCACCCACGCCTTCTTCTCCGACAGCGGCTCCACCGCCGTCGAGGTCGCGCTCAAGATGGCGATCGGCTACTGGCGCAACGTCGGCGAGCCGCGCACGCGCATTATCGCGATCGAGCACGGCTATCACGGCGACACCATCGGCACCATGTCGACGGGCGCGCGCGGCATCTACAACGCCGCCTACGAGCCGCTGCTCTTTGATGTGACGCGCCTGCCCTTTCCCGAACCCGGCCGCGAGGAGGCAACGCTCGTGGCCTTGGACGCCGCATGCCGCCAGAGGCCCTGCGCCGCGCTCGTCGTCGAGCCGCTCATCCTCGGGGCCGGCGGCATGCGCATTTATCCCGCCTGGGTGCTCACGGAAATGCGGCGCCTCTGCACACGCCACAGCGTCCTCTTCATCGCTGACGAGGTGATGACCGGCTTCGGCCGCACGGGGGCGCTCTTTGCCTGCGCACAGGCCGGCATCGCGCCTGACATCGCCTGCTACGCCAAGGGACTGACCGGCGGCTCGCTGCCGCTCGCCGTCACGCTGTGCCGGCGCGAGATCTTCGAGGCTCATTTTTCGACCGATCGCACGCGCACCTTCTTCCATTCGAGCTCGTTCACCGCCAACCCCATCGCCTGCGCCGCGGCTCTCGCTAATCTCGCCGTCTGGGCCGAGGAGCCGGTCGAAGAGCGCATCGCGATCCTGTGCACGCTCCAGGAGGAGCGGATCGCGCAGTTTCGCGACGATCAGCGATTTGCAAACGTGCGGCGGCTCGGCACGATCGCGGCGCTCGACCTTGCCGTCGACGATCCCGGCTATCTCGCCGGCATCGGACTGACGCTCGCCGCCTTCTTCCGCGAGGCCGGCTTGCTCGTTCGCCCGCTTGGCAACACCATCTACGTCATGCCGCCTTATTGTGTGACGGCGGAAGACCTCGATGGCGTCTATGCCGCCATCGCCGCGGCGGCCGAGCGGTTCGGGCGGGCCTGACCATGCGGGGAACGCGCATCGCCGGGCTCGGACACTACGCGCCGCAGCGCGTGGTGACGAATGCCGAGATCGAGGCCCGGCTCGGCCTGGAGGACGGTTGGATCGCGCGGCGCACCGGCATCCGCGAGCGGCGCTGGGCGGCGCCCGGGGAGGCGGTGAGCGACCTCGCCGTGCCGGCCGCCGCGATGGCGCTCTCCCGGGCCGCTCTGTTGCCTTCGTCAATCGGCCTCGTGCTCTTCGCCACCAGCACGCCCGATCATCTCTTGCCACCGACCGCGCCGCTCGTGGCTCACCGCCTCGGCCTTGCCTGCGGGGCCGTCGACCTGACCGGCGCCTGTGCGGGCTTTCTGTATGCCTTCGTGCTGGCGGAGGGCTTCGTGCGCACGACAGGGCGTGCCGCGCTGGTGATCGCCGCCAATATCCTGTCGCGGCGCATCGACCCGAAGGACCGCGTGACGGCGGCACTCTTCGCCGACGCGGCCGGTGCTGTCGTCATCGCACCAAGCGATGTTGCCGATGCGGGCCTTCTCGCTTCCTCGCTCGGCAGCGACGGGGCCGGCTATGAGCTCATCCAGATCCCGGCCGGCGGCAGCCGCCGACCGATGGCGGCCGGCACGCCGGCGCGAGAGGACCGCATGGTGATGCGCGACGGCCGCGCCGTGTTCGCCCGGGCCGTCGACATGATGGTGTCGTCGTGCCGACAGGTGCTCGCTACGGCAGGTCTTACGGCCAGTGAGGTCACCCGTTTTGTACCGCATCAGGCCAATGCCCGCATCGTCGCGGCCGTGCGCGAGAACCTGGCCATCAGGCCGGAACGGACGCTGTCCACTGTGGCTGAGTTCGGCAATTCGTCCGCCGCGACCATCCCCTTCACGCTGTCAACAGCAAGCATGGCGCACGAACTTCGGGACCGCGACGTTCTGCTTCTCGCTGCCGCCGGCGCGGGCCTCACCGGTGGGGCGGCCATTTATCGGTTTGTGACATAGCCTTGCCATTTCAGTTTCAAGAGAGTTCCGCTGTCCCCTCCCTTGTCCGGCTTTCGCAGTGCTTCATGCAACGACTGACGTCGTCGACTCCTCACGAGCTCGACCTACAGCCAGATGCGTCGCTGCTCCCAACCAATGGGAAACCGAGATCGGTGGGCGAGATGTGGGCATGCGTTGCCATCAGCACTCGGAGCCCCGGGCTGGCCACTCGTGCATCGATGAGCGGAGTGTGTCGTCTTCATCGGAACATCTGGCCTGCGAAAGCCCATCATGCGGCGACTGCTGTCGACCGCGAAGACGACCCTGCCCCCGGCAGACGTGCACCCAGTGCGCCAAAGGACAGGCCGCGATCAGGGCTGCCCCGGCCCCGATCGTGGGCCCGAGGGGGTGGGGGACTGAGACAATGCTTGCCAAGTGGCCCGCGATGAGACGACCCCTTTGGACTCTAGCGTCAGTTTGCTCCTCGGAAGAGAGGCAGGAGGAGAGGAAGCGTTCGTGTGTGGCGCATGTCGTCGAGAGCGCAACCGCCCGCTGAAGAGCGGGCGTGGACGCGCCGCGGCGCAGCACGACGTTCGGCCGCTGTGCCCTGTCGAGCGATGCTGTCGATCTGGAAGCGCCTGATGCCGAGGTCATTGAGTTCACGATCCGAGAGCCTGGACAGTTCGTTGACTGTCTCACGATAACGCCGGTAAGCCCGGAACTTAGCAAGGACGTGGGAGACGAGCATGAGGAACTCCTATCAATTCGCTAACGTGAGGGCTGGTGGCTGCTGTTCTTGCGTGTGCGGTGCAATATTCATACCTGTGCGATGCACAAATGAGCAGGGATGCTACAATTGCAGCAGGCATGCCTGCACTGCATGTCACTGTCATCAAGTGTTCATCGGAGTGCGCCCTAGGCATTGCCGGGGCGTTCTGTAGAAGGATTTTTCGGCCCCTTCTCCGTTCGTGGAAGAGAGGGCAGGGGGCATGTGCACAGGATCCATTCAGAGGGGTCTGAGGGAGCATGAGGTTGTGTAGGGCAGCCAGTGAGAGTCCCCTCCTGACGGGAGCCCCACGGCGATCAGATCCGCCTCAGCCCGAGTGGACTTGAGTGGATCGCCTCGTGGCCCGGCCCCGGCAGCGTCCGACCCTGATCATGGCCCCAGATCGTGAGGCGGTGCTTGTTCGACGCATTCCGGAATTTAAGAAAGATCCTCGCCGCTCCTCAGCCGCTGTTAAAGCGAGACCTTGCCTGATAACGCTGGTCGTCGAGCGATCAACCGAATAATTCGTTTCACGGCATCCTCCGGACATCCTGTCGAAGGCCCGCAAGCACATCCGTAATGCTCCGACCTCGCATCTGCAGATCGGGTGCGATCTCGGCCAATAGCACCAGGACGAAGGCGCGCTCCGCCATGTGTGGATGCGGGAGGACCAGATCGGTGCTGTTCACCGCAACATCGTCATAGGTCAGGATATCGATGTCGATGACCCGCGGTTCCCGTCGGATCTCCCGCGTGCGTCCTAATGATCTTCACGGAAGCACTGCAACGAAGAGGCCTGCGTGCCGAAAGAAGCTGCCGATCATTTCAGGTCAGCGTTGCTGGCGAGCATACTCGCGACGTGCCGGGCGAGCTCCGCCTGACCGTCGCGAGAAGGCAAAGGAGACTGATTTAACGCTCCCTTGCAATAAGACCGTTAAAAGTCTATATTCGGTCTTATCTGATTGCCGGGGACAGCTATGCGCTACTCATCTCAAGTCAAGCCGATCAGCTATCTCAAAGCCAACGCCGCCGAGGTTTTGACAAACCTTGCCGAACGGCGGGAGCCGCTGGTCATCACACAGAACGGTGAAGCCAAAGCGGTCTTGCAGGACGTTGCCTCGTTTGAGGAAACCCAGGAAACGCTGGCGCTTCTGAAAATTCTGGCTCTGGGCAACCAGGACGTGGCCGCAGGCAAGACCAAATCTGCAGCTGATATCGTCGCTCGCTTGCGTGCCAAACGCGCACCCGCCTGATGGCAAACTCGCCCGCGGAGTTCAAAGTCCTGCTCACCGAGGGTGCGGAGCAGGACTTGGAGTCGATCTATGACTACATCGCAGAGTTCGACTGCGTGGCCAGTGCCAACCGCGTGTTGGATCAGTTGATGGAAATCGTGGAGAGCTTGTCACACTTTCCGGAGCGCGGCAGTTATCCGAAAGAACTGGTCGCACTGGGCATCAAAGAGTACCGGCAGGCCTCGTTCAAACCGTACCGTGCGATCTACCGCGTGACAGGAAAACAGGTCATCATTTACCTGATCGCAGATGGCCGACGCGACATGCAGTCGGTATTGGTGCGGAGGCTGCTCGGAGCCTGACCGCACGGACACGCGATCAATGGCGGCGACATTATCATAGCTCTGCACGATTCCCTGTTCCAAGGCTCGGCGCCGTTCGGTCAGTTCGGCCCGCTTCTTCAATTCTTCAACGGCACCTGCCATCCTATGTTACAACCTCTCTGTGAAGATCATTAGCTCCTGCTCGATCCGGCGGCACAGGACGAGGAGATCCGCCGGGGCAAGCCCGGTCTCGCCAAGTCGTGAACAATGCGTGCGAGATCACCCGACGCTCGTGAGAAGGGGGATCGGCTGCCTGACGCCTGCCTCACTGAGAATCGAAAACTGATAGCGTCCTGTTGAATCGACACGCACCTGATAGCTCAGACGTTCAACGACGTTATTGTCGTGGTCGAAGGTCAAGATCCTCGGGGTCATCTCGGTGATTTGCCCCTCAGGAATGTAAATCGAGTTGCAGATGATCACTTGATCCCCCGGCTGGCAGGTTCGCGCCGCAGCCCCGTTCAAGATGCAGCACCGGGATCCGCGCTCACCGAGAATCACATACGTCGAGATTCGGGCGCCGGGGCTCTTGTTCCAAATCTCCACGAACTCGAGTGGGTAAATCCCGGCCTCTTCACAGTGATCCGGATCCAAGGTGATTGAGCCGTGATAGTTCAGGTTTGCCTCGGTCACGTGGATGCCATGCAACTTAGCAGCAACAACTTTCCTCATGGCGTAATCCTTCTTGAAGGCTGTCGATGCACCTGGCCGGATGGCAAGGCAGCGTCATCGCTCCAGCAAGCAGTCATGGTCGATTCCGTGCTGCAAGAATCGACTTCCATTCTCAGGAGGAGCGCCGACATCAACGCCGCACACGGGCTCCAGATGACATAAGAGAAGGCCCTCATTCTGCGCAAGCTTCTAGCGTGGCAACGAGTCTGGGCTCAAGGGTTAGATCTTCTCTATTCATCCTTCGAGTGAGATCGTTTTTGCTGATCCTGGACCACAGACAGTCAGTTTGTTCTTTTTGGGTCGATTGTCGCAAGCAATGGGGACGAGCCATTCGCGACAGGGCCGGTGAGGCCAGCGCATCTGCAGTCTGCGGCTTCCTCGTCACAAATTTAATCTGCTCGTAAAAAGATAATTTCGTAATCGATTACATCGGCGACGGGGGGTCTCAAAGAAAAGCACCTAGAGCAATTTTTCGGCGAAATGGCTCCGGTTCGCCGTCAAAAAATGCGTCATAACAAAGAAAATAGCTGATTATATGCAAGTGGAAACAGCTCTAATAGTAAGAAGCCTTCGCGACCCGCTTTCCCCTTGTGCATATGCGGTGTCGCTCCTCTGAGGAGGCCGTTCCTTCCAAACTCGGGCTGCTGGCGACGGCAGCCCATTTCTTTGACGTGACTGGAGTGTGGTCATGGCGGGCAAGAACGTAATCCGGACAGACCTCGTTAATGCCGTTTGTCGAAAGGTTCACATCTCACGAGCTGAGGCCGCAGAACTGGTCTCACAGGTTCTCGGAGAGATTTGCGAGACTCTTGCAGCAGGTGAGAGTGTGAAGCTGTCGGAGTCCGGCATCTTGCATGTGCGCGATAGGGTAAAGCGGGTGGGGCGGAACCGGAAAACAGGGATCGAGGTCCCACTAAAGCCGCGCCGAGTCATCGCGCTTAATCCCTCGAACGTTCGCAACGCCCATATGGACCGGGCTTTCTCTCCGTCCCTCAGTGTCCCGAAGGATCTTGAGTTTCGGGAACGGCGGACAGCATGAAAACGGAATTAGGACCGGAGCAGAATCTGCGTTCCGCACAGAGTACGATCGATGGTTGCTTAGTCGGCCTAGCGGTTACTGCGTTCCATCAAGTTCGTCACGCCATCTCAACCAGTATTCCAGAAGATATTGATACCCCTGTCGTTGGCGAACTGACGGCGGGAGTCTTAGGCGGCGCCATTCTGTTCGCGGTCATCACGGATCCCAGAAATCGGCAATTCTCAGCAGCCGACTCACCTGGAGGCGTTAGATCGCAATGATGAGAGAGGACGAACGCCGCTGGCATCACCGACGACCGTCGAATCACAGTGCCAAAATTGTGCTCCCCAATCAGTGTGCAACGCTGACCTGTACCGTCGAAAACATATCTGCCGGCGGCGTTCGGATCAGGTTCGCGACCGCTACAGCTCTTCCGCCGGAGTTTGTGCTGGAGATTCCCAGCCTCGCCCTGCGTGTCGATGCTTGTGTGGTCTGGAGCCGAAGTGAGCACTACGGCGTTAGGTTTCTCTGGCGGCAGCACATGAGCCACCACGCAGCGGGCGCCAGACCTGATCGATCTTGGGGATCCTCAGTGCAGACAGGCTAGCAAAATTGCGCTGGAAGTCCTCTGCTCTTCAGGGAGAGGGTGGATAGGAGCATGCGGCGAAAGCCGCATCAAACATTGCCTTGCACCTTGGTCATTGCGACGGTATATCCAGAGCGATGTCCAGAACAGACCAAGAACCTTTTTATAAGACGTTCAGCTTTCGCGTGAAGGACGCGACGAGCGGCAAGCATTTGGTCGCGCTCGGCCATGCGGCCAACACGGTCTGGAACTACGTCAACGAGATCAGCGAGCGCTCAGCACGCCGTGGCCCGCAATGGGCGACGAAAAAGCAGCTGCGGGATCTGACCAAGGGCGCGAGCAAGGAACTTGGTCTGCCGTCTCAGGTGATCCAGGAGATCATCGACGTGTTTATCGACAAGCGGAAGCAGGCCCGCCGGTCGAAGCTTCGCTGGCGGGTGAGCCACGGTGCACGGCGGTCCCTCGGCTGGATCCCGTTCACCAACCAGGATGTCGAAATCAGTGGTTCGATCGCGCTGTTCCGCGGCAGGAAGATCCGGCTATGGCAGCACCGGGAGATCGAGGGCCGGGTCAAGTCCGGCAGCTTCTCGCAGGACGCACGCGGCCGCTGGTACTGCAACGTCGTCTGCGAGGTCGAGCGCCAGGCGACGAACCGGACGCACATCGTCGGCATTGACCTCGGGCACAAGACGGCAGCGCAATGCTCCGACGGGCCGGAACTGCCACAAACGCGGTTTTACCGCAATCAGGAGGCAAAACTCGCCGAGGCGCAGAGGCGAGGCCGCAAGCGGCAGGTCCAGACGATCCATGCCAAGATCGGGAACCGCAGAAAGGATGCCCTCCACAAGTTCTCCCGCGCGGTGGTGAACCGCGCGGGTGCCGTCTTCGTTGGCAACATCTCATCTCCCTGGCAGATTGCATCGGGCGCCGCGAAGGCGACGCACGATGTGAGTTGGTCCATCCTGCGCAACGTCCTTGAGTATAAATGCGATCACGCAGGCGTTGTTTTTGCAGAGGTGGATGAGGCTTACTCAACGCAAACCTGTTCCGGGTGCAATGCGCTCAGCGGCCCACAAGGTCGAGACGGGCTTGCGGTCAGGCAGTGGGTGTGCAGCGAGTGTGGTGCGGTTCACGACCGCGATCGGAACGCTGCTCTGAACATTGCCCGTCTCGGGTGCGAGACGCTGGGTCTGAAGGGACCTGGAAGCCGCGTCCTTTAGGTCGCGGAGGCATCACTCGCCCAGGAAATAGGTGGAAGAGACCCCGCCTAGGTTGAGCAACCGAACAGGGGTTTCTTTGGGGCTCAATACTTAACTGAGCCGACGTCCCATGTAACCGCACAGAGTAAACGGCTCGTTGCGCGGGCTGTGTCTCACGCACCACTGCCGCTTGCGGGCATCCCATGTATCTTTACCCAATTATCACGGGCGAGAGTGCCAAGGACTTGTCGTTTCGATGAAGCCGAGCAATTCAGGCGCCCTGCTTCAATCCAAGAGGGCGAGCGGATCCATGAGCTTCAGGGATAAGCCTTGTTACTGGACAACCGACAAGGTCGGTCTGCCACGCTCGGGTGATCCAGATGCCGTGGCCAACTGAGTTCGAAACAGCGCCGCGATCACATCCGACTGTGCAACGATGCCAACGAGCCGGTCTTCATCATTAACAATCGGAATTTGCTCCAACCCAGCATCGGCCATCAGGGGAACGAGCTTGGCGACAGCAACATCGGGCCGGGCTGTTTGGATGGGAACTGTCATGACCTGTCCCACTGAACCTGTTTGCCCATAATCGAGCCGGATCACCCGACGTGCCATTTGACGGATGGCGATCCGAAGTCCTCTCTTTGCATCCCAATCACTGTGCTTGATGAGGTCGGCTTGGGTGATCATCCCGACGACGCGGTGCTGATCGGATACAACGGGCAAGGCTTTGAGACTGTGCTGACGGAGAAGCCTCCAAGCCGCCCGCAGCGGAGTGTCTGTTGTGACGGATATAATGTCGCGAGACATGATATCTGCGCAGGTGACCCTTTCGAAGCGGCGATTATATGCCTGCACCTCGACCTTTCTGAACAGGTCTTCAAGGCTGTCGCGGCTCACGTCAACGACTTCGTCGTTTTCGCGCAGGATGGCATCCAAATCGTCACTCCTGAATCTGACCCGCTGCAGGGGTGCAGGATCAGTGGTCTTATGAAGATTGGAAGAGGAGGGCTTTGTCAGATGCGGATACCGTCGACCGGTTAAATTGTTGAACAGAACTCCCATCACCAGCAGGATCAATGATCCGAGCGCGACAGGCCAGAGGACAAACCCGTACCCTGCAGCCTTGATCGCCGGCCCGCCAAGAACAGCCATAAGCGCCAGAGCTCCGCCTGGAGGGTGCAGGCACCGCAGAAAGAACATCATAGCCACCGAGGCAATCGCAGCGAGCGCGCCCGCCATGAGAGGGTCTCCAAGCCACTTGGCGCATGTCACACCGATGGCTGCCGACACCATGTTCCCGCCGAGAAGGGACCATGGTTGCGCCAACGGGCTCGCAGGCAGGGCAAACAAAATGATGGCAGAAGCCCCCAAAGGCGCACTCAGGAGGGGCAGGTCCTCCGGAGAGCCGAGAAAAGCTGCTCCGATGAATCCGACCGTCATGATGCCCGCTAATATTCCAGCGCAAACGCGAAGCTGCTCCAGACGACTGATATGGGCCAGGTCCGGAACAAGGCGCTTTGCCCACGATAGAGACCGAAGCACTTTAGTCATGGGCAACTGTCGCACGGGAGGGGGATTGCTGGAGAGGGGATGCGCCTCGCCTTTTAGGCGGGCTTCCCGATGACCTGAGCCAGCCGCTCCGAGCTCTCGGACGCGCTGGCAAAGAGGATCGTAAGAGGCTCTGCCCGGCGTGCGGGTGCACCCACGTGGGGAATAGCACTTGGCCTGTGTTGATTCCAGCGAGACGGCCAGCGAACGACGTACGCTGGATTGGTGAAGCTGCACCCAAGACGCAATCGAGACTAAGCCGATCATCGTCTCCGGAGGATGATGTTCGAGGGAGCAGGGCAAGCGCTGACATGACCTCATGTCTCGCGCGGACGCCTCAGCCAAGTCAATGGAATGTCCTTTTGAAAGAACAGGGACTGATAGAAGCTTCTTTTCTCGTATTTCTCAGATAGAGAAGAGAATTCTGTTTGGTCCGTCCAGCGGAGAATGTGCATAGAGTCGCGTAAGGTCTGCGCGCCTTTCCTGATCTCAAGCAGCTGTTTCGATCGACAGGGCCGCCGTTGATCCCACCCATTCGACACTGAAGCGCGAGCCGGCATTTTTGAGTGGACAATTCCGATCAAATGCTTGCAGAACAAGTCATCGGCCTCAGCGTCGGAAGCGACGAGTTGGAGCAGATAGTCCACGTCGCCAGTTATCCGATGCGACTCGAACATCGCGTTCATGCTCGACCTTGTGTTGACGAAGCGATCCAGCGTTTCCTGAGTGTGATTGGCGGGAATCCTCACAAACTTTGCCGAGTACCAAGAAAGCGGCCGGACAGCGTCCAATGGTAAGGCAACAAGGATCTCGAACTGCTCTGCCGGCGAGGGATACGGATTGGGGACGTACTTCGCCCGTTGCTTGCGCATCATATGAATATCTCGATGCCACCGAGGATGACACGGGCAGTCTCAACGGATTGATCAAAATGCCTGCCCTTGAACACCGCGCCCTCCGTCCCTGGACCCAGGGAGCAATAGCTGACCTTCTGAAACAATTCGTTCGCGACAGAACCTAGCGAAGCTCCAGGTGACGAGGTGATCTGCGTATCCCAGTTTCTAAAAGGTGCTGGCTGCGTTCAAGTCTGATCGCATGCGGCGTCTCCTCCGTTTTTTGCGAGCCATCGCAACTGGAAGCGAGGCCGTGCCGCGGCTCGACGGCAACAATTTTGCGAATGCATCGCAACTCTACCCTTGTAGGCGTGCAATAGCCACGGTATGCACTCCACCAGTTGCGAATGACTCGCAATTGCATAAAGGCGGGCGAAAATGAGCGTGGTGCACCTGAGCGTTTCCAGTGAGGCGGCGATGGCCATCAAGAGCGGCCTGCGCCTGATGCACCTGTTGGGGTTGGTGCTGGGTTTAGGCGCTGCGACGCTGATCGACCTGGTGACGTGCAAATTCCTGGTGAAAGGGGGCGTGCATGAGGAGCACTGGAAGGTCATCCGCTTCTCATCGCGGATTGTCACGGTGGGCCTAGTGATGCTGTGGATCTCCGGGCTCGGTTTTCTCGCCCACTATGCGCTCTTTGCGCCCGCCAACCTGGACAACCCGAAAGTCTGGGCGAAGATGGCCATCGTCGGCGTCCTCTCGCTCAACGGCGTCTACATCCACCGCCGTGTTCTACCCTTCCTGAAGTCGAGGATCGGTCGAGGCCTGTTCGACGGCCTGGGCGCACGCGAGCGCTCATTGATGCTGGCCTCCGGCGCGGTGTCGGCCACGTCTTGGTTCGTGCCCTTGGGGCTCGGCGCAATTCCGCAGCTGAACTTCGTCGTGCCCGCGACGATCATTCTGCTTGGGTATGCGACCTTGCTCGCGCTCGCGATCTTCGCGTCGACGGCCTTTGGTCGCTCCCTCGTCCACCAGGACGCGTCGCGTGTACGCGAGCAGCTCGGGGCGAAGGCTTAAGGTCCGCGCACCGCGCGAATGTCCGGGCGGCGGCTGCCGCCCGCGCGTGATCGTCCCGGATCTCAGCCCGCGACGCGGCCCCTGGTCGCCTGCTCTGCGAGACAAACGCGAGCGGCGTCGCCGCCGGGCCGTTGAGCACCTGTCCCTCCACGTCGAATTGGGAGCCGTGGCAGGGATAGTCCCAACATCCTTCGAAGCTATTCCGGTGCATCGTGCAACCTGCGTGTGGAATTACCCTCGGGGAGAACGAGCAGCGCATCCGGCAGGCCGCCCGCAACGTCTTCGATCACGCAGATCAGACGCTGCATCACGTGGTACCGCGCAAGCGTGAACGGACGTTGCGAGAACAAGCTGGATCACCACCCGGGCCCGATCGCATCACGGCCGCGTCCGGATTCTGGCTTCGGGCGCCGGCAGTCCCCGGGAACGTGTTCAGCTTACATCGAGCCCCAGATCCAGGATCGGGGCACTATGGGTGATCCAGCCGGTGGAGATCAGATCCACGCCTGAGGCTGCGATTGCTGGTGCGGTTGCAACTGTCACCCGGCCAGAGGCTTCCGTGATAGCTCGCTTGTTCACCCGCCGAACGGCCTCCGAGAGGGTATCCGGGCTCATGTTGTCGAGCAGGATCGCGTCAGTTCCGACCTCCAGCACCTCATCCAGCTGATCGAGGGTATCGACCTCAATCTCGATCTTGACGAGATGGCCGACGGCCGCACGGGCTCGCTCCAGCGCCGGTCGGACGCCTCCAGCGATGGCGATGTGGTTGTCCTTGATGAGAACAGCATCATCCAGCCCAAAGCGATGGTTGGCTCCTCCTCCGGCCCGAACGGCATGCTTCTCAAGGGAACGCAGCCCAGGCGTCGTCTTACGCGTGCAGACAATCCGGGCATATCCATGGGGGCGAACGGCTTCGACGAGAGCCGCTGTTGCCGTTGCGACTCCCGACAGTTTGCAGAGCAGATTGAGAGCCACGCGCTCCGCCGAGAGAATGCTCCGAGCCGAGCCATCTACCCGAAGAACGGCCTCTCCTCGGTCCACCCGACTGCCGTCGGGACGGTCAATCACGACTGCAACGGCAGGGTCGACCAATGTGAACGCCAGAAGTGCCGCATCGACGCCCGCGACCACCCCAGGCTCACGGGCCACAATGGCTCCGTGCAGTCTGGCATCGGCAGGAATGACGGCATCGGTCGTGATGTCGCCTGCCCGGCCCAGATCCTCGAGCAGCGCTGCGCGCACGATAGGCTCCACCAGCAGGCGCGGGAGAGAAGCCAAGACATCCTGTGTGGTGACTGTCGGTTTCATGCAACTCTCTTGGCAAGTGCCGCTGTCTGGTTGTCGATCTCCGCTGCGATGCGCAGCGCCTGATCGAGGGTCGTCTCGGTATGCTGTTCCGGCATGCGGTCAGGGTGATCGAGCCGCTGATGGGAGCCACGGCTTTCCTGTCGGGTGTAGGCGGCTGTTGCGATCAGCAGGCCAACCAAGGTAGCGTCGCGCGCACCTTCTGAACGCCCTGCTTGCATCATCGCATAGTGGTGACCGACGGCCTGCTGCAACCCAGCCGCATCGCGAAGAACACCAACTTGCTGATCCATGATCGACCGAATCTGCCGTAGATGCAGAGACTGCTGATCACCAGAACTGGACGGATGTAGAGCAGGAGGAGGTGAGGGGGGCTTCGCCAGCGACAGCCGGCATTCCATTCCTCTAATGTCATCGGCAATCCAGGCGGCATAGGCCAGCGCCTCAAGGAGAGAGTTGCTCGCCAGCCGATTGGCCCCGTGCAGGCCGGTCGAAGCGATCTCGCCGCAGGCCCAGAGCCCTTCGACAGAGCTTCGGCCCTGATCATCCACCTTGATCCCGCCCATGTGGTAATGAGCGGCAGGGCGCACAGGGATTGGATCCAGCACCGGATCGACGCCGCTGGCTCGGCACAGCGCTGTCACGCCCGGAAACTTGCTGGTGATGTGCTCTCCAAGGGCGGCGCGCGTGTCGAGGAACACACGCTCCCCGGCGCAGATCTGGGCAAAGATCGCCCGGGCGACCACATCGCGCGGCGCCAGTTCCGCTCCGGGAACCTCCTGCATGAAGCGCTCGCCCCTGCTGTTGACGAGCAGAGCTCCTTCACCACGCAGAGCTTCGGTGGCAAGCGGCATCGGATCGACGCCAGCCGCAATGGCCGTGGGATGGAACTGAACGAACTCGAGATCGCGCAGGACAGCGCCAGCACGAGCCGCCAGCGCCAGTCCGCCCCCTACCGCACTTAGGGGGTTGGTGGTGTGCGCGTAAAGACCTCCGATCCCACCTGTCGCCAGCACCACGGCCCGGCCTGCGATCAGGATAGGTTCGCCGCCGCCTTCTCCTCGCGGCATGCAGAACACACCGGCCACTGCGCCGTTAGCATCACGCACCAGATCCGTGGCGCGATAGTTTTCCATGATCTGAACGGAAGTGGCGTTCCTTACGGCATGGATGAGGGCTTCCAAAACACGTTTGCCGGTCCGGTCCCCGTCCGCATGGACGATCCGCCGGCGCGAGTGCGCAGCCTCTAGTCCCAGGATCAGCTCGTCACCAGACACGGCTCGATCAAAAGTGGTGCCTTGAGCAATCAGCCACTCGATACACGAGGGCGCGGCGGCTGCGACACGCACTGCAACGTCAGGATCGCTGAGGCCAGCTCCCGCCTGCAGGGTATCGGCCGCATGCAGGGCAGGGTGGTCATCGTCCCCGAGCGCTGCGGCAATCCCACCCTGAGCCAGAGGCGTGGAGGCCTGCTGTCCCAGTAGAGAGGCGACAAGCAAGGTCACGGGCAGCGGCGCGAGGTGCAGGGCGGTCGCCAGCCCCGCGATGCCGCCGCCGACGACCACAACACGGTCGTACGGATGGGCTGCTCTCATGGCTGGCCCTCAGCGAACAGCAAGCATGCGCTCGACTGCCAGCCGGGCCCGCTCGGCCACCGCCGGATCGATCGTGACCTCGTACCGACGCTGCTCAAGAGCCTGCCGGATCTTGGGCAAGGTGATGCGCTTCATGTGCGGGCACAGATTGCAGGGCCGCACGAACTCGACCTCGGGATAAAGAGCCGCCACATTGTCGCTCATCGAGCACTCGGTCACGAGGGCCACCCGGGCCGGGCGCTTCTCACCGACGAAATCGGCCATCCCGGCGGTTGAACCGGCAAAGTCGGCTTCCGCCACCACCTCCGGCGGTGCTTCCGGATGGGCCAGCACCACCACATCCGGATAGCTCTGGCGCACTTCACGGATGTCCTCGGCGGTGAAGCGCTCGTGCACCTCGCAGTGGCCGGCCCAGGTGATGATTTCAACGCCAGGCACCTGAGCGGCCGTGTTCTGCGCCAGGAACTCGTCCGGCAGCATGATCACACGGTCGACACCGAGGGACTCGATGACTTTCTTCGCATTGCCCGACGTGCAGCAGATGTCCGACTCGGCCTTTACGGCGGCGGAGGTGTTCACATAGGTGACCACGGGCACACCCGGGTAGCGCGCCCGCAGCTGGCGCACATCGTCTGCCGTAATCGACTCAGCCAGGGAACAACCGGCCTTGGCATCCGGGATCAGCACCGTCTTGTCCGGATTGAGGAGTTTGGCGGTCTCCGCCATGAAGTGCACACCCGCAAGCACGATCACATCGGCGTCTGTGTTCACCGCCTCACGAGCCAGTGCCAGGCTGTCGCCGACGATGTCAGCCACGGTGTGGAAGATCTCGGGTGTCTGGTAATTGTGAGCCAGGATAACTGCGTTGTGTTCGCGCTTGAGGGCGAGGATGGCCTCAATGTCGCTGGCATAAAATGGCCACTCCATGGCCGGGACATGGTGCCTGACGCGGGCGTAGAGATCGGGCAGGGGTAGGGACGCGGACACCATCGGAGCAGAAGCGGACATGGAAGTCTCCTATGCTCAACGAGAGCATTAGTGAGCCGGATTAATGCTCAATGTGAGCATTGTTGACGCGCAAGAAAACCGGCTGGATAGCCGGCGCATGACTTATGCTAGACGGGAGTATAAGCTCACGTCAACCCGCAATTTGCTGCAACAACGCCTCACCTTAAGCGGGGCAGTCGCACGCCAGGAGCCGGCCGCTCGACCAGCACCTCGCGCCGGAAGCGCACCAGCCGGGCTGGGCGCCCACCCGTCTCAGTTGTGACCTCCCCCGTTTCCTCAACGAGTCCCTGCATCTCGATCAGGCGACGGAAATTCTGCTTATGCAGCCGGACACCGGACAGGGCCTCCACTGTCCGCTGGAGAGCGAGCAGGGTGAAAGTGGCAGGCATCAGCTCGAAGATCACCGGCCGGTACTTGATCTTGCCGCGCAGGCGGCCAATGGCCGTGGTCAGGATCCGCCGGTGGTCGAGCGCCATCGGCTGCCCAGGCGCGAGCCGCACTTTCGGAGAGACGGGCGGCGGTGCGTCGCGGAGGGCCTCAGGAACGAGCCCTGCCTCGTAGAGCAGTTCATAGCGCTCCAGCACCCGCTCATCGGTCCAAGTGCCGGATTCCAACCCGAACGTAAGCTCGATCCGCTCCTCCCGGAACTGCCTCAAGGGCTTGCCGCCCGCCCGTGCCCACGCCTTTAGCGCGGGTTCAATGACCGCAAGAGCCTTGGGCCGGCCCTCACGCCAGTCCTCCCACGGCAGATAGGCATACCAGTTCCGCCACGCCGCATGCGCCAGTCCGGCCGGACGCGCCTCCCGTACGAGGGCAAGATAGGCAATCGACAGGGCATGCCCTGTACGCTGAAGGTCCGCCTCAGCGCGATCGCGATCCCCAAACGTATACAGCTGTTCGACATAGCCGAGGGTCAACTGGGTCTGTTCGGCCACCCACGTGCGCAGTCCCACCTCCAGGGTCCGGTGCTCAGATCGCAACGGCCCGGAGGGGAGGCCGTCGAGTTGATCAACCCGGACGGTGAGAACCCGCGGCTCGTCCGGCGTGGCCGCCATGATCACGGCGCTGAGATCGACGGTTGGGGCTGCCGGGGACTGCACGCGGGTCTTTTGTTGCCGAGAGGAGAGGGAAGACGCCATGGGTACGCAGAATGACTCAGGATCGGAGAGGGACCACGATAGGTCGCTTGGCTCCCTTGGTCGAGATGAACTTTGAATAGGTTGGGGGTGAAGACTCTGTCAGCTAAAGCCGACAGCTTCTCGGACCAGCCATACGGCAACCCACTGGCTTGGCGTCCGATCGCACGTTCCATGCGGGAAGGCCCTCTGATGCACGACGATTGCCGCCGCAACGTCACGGTCGAGGACAACGCCGCACTCGCAGCGCTGTATCCGCGGCAATAGCGCGAGACAAGGGACCGCGACAGCTTATGCGCGAAATTGCGGCGCTGATTGGCGATCTCTGCCGAGGCGACAGCAAGCCGCTGCTGCGCTGCGTGAGCCTTTCGGGCGAAGCGCGGTGCCGGAATCATCTCGCCGTTAATGGTTGCGATCAGGCAATCGAGGCCGAGATCAATTCCAAGCGATCCTGTTCCGCATGTCTCGACGAACTCGGCCTCGACCGAGAGCACAACAAACCACTTTCGTTCTGGCGCGTCAGGATCGCAGTTCCGAGTTTGGCGTCTTCGGGCAAGTACCGATGCCAGACAGCCTTGATCGAACCCAGAATGCCCACGACGCCGATACGGCGATCCCTCTTGATCGCTAGGCCATCCCCCTTCGCGATTGCGTATGTGTCGCCGTACACAGGTAGAGGCAACTATTACTGTACCGACGATGATGAGAAAGGCAGTGGCAGCCAGAGGGGCCCAGCCGATTGGGTTTCCCGAGCCAATTGCTCTGCCACCGCGTGTCGCTCCTGATCGAGCGTCACACCCGCCTTGTTGATTCGTAAACCATTGCTGCCACATAGGGATGAGGCATCTCCGGCCATGCCAAGTGCGCTCTTGTTCCTATTTTAAGACGGCGCAGATAGAGCCCCCAACCCCTAAGGGATTAGGGAACTGCGGCAGTACGTCGTGCCGCTGGCTTGGTAGCCGACCGGTACTCTGCAATCTGATGGTTGAGAGTGGCGATCGCCGTACGAGCTAGGTCTCTGAAATGCTGTTGGATTGCTTCTCGGGCCTCATTCCAGGGGTCTGGAAATTCGGCCTCGTAGAACGTTCGTGCCACGTGATCGACTTGCTCTTGTGTCATGCAAGTCTCCTATGTTCACACGAGGTAGAATATCCTATTTAGGAATACTCCTCCTTAGCTCCGCCGAGGTACTCCATTGGAGAAAATGATGAGAGCAGGTCAGGCTGCAGGTATGGCATGGAGGGTGAAGAGAGGGTTTCAAAGGCCGCATGCTTAATGACTGCATCGAGACAAGAAGGCCTCCTCACCCGCCGTTGCCAGGGAGATAAGGAGGCCCTCGTTCCGGGAAGCCACGCGTGGACGATCGGCTTCCGCTAGGAGTAATGCCCTAGATCTTTAGTGGTTTCAGCTTGGCCAAAATGGACCTGGCTTTGGACGTTGGCGGCACCTACGAGCCGATGGCTAGGGTGCCATCCTTGGGAAGGGGGCATTGGGTGGTGTTGGCGGAGCGTTATCACCTTCTGCGCGACTGGGCCTTCTTCCTCCCTGTCTGGAGAGCGGAGAGCATTCCTATGCCTCTGGGAGAGAAGCGGGAGGAGGAGAAGGTCGATGGGATTAACTCCTTGTAGAACGGCCTGGGTTCGTGCATCGTTTAGGTATGAAGTCTCGTGCCCTCCTCGCTCTCGGGCTTTCCATCATTATCTCCCCTGCAGTTCAGGCTCAGGCCCTTTCGGGGCAGGCTGACGTTGTCGATGGCGACACTCTGTCAATCCGAGGCGGGACAACTAGGATCCGCCTCTATGGCAAGTTTATCTCGTGATTTTCTAAGTGAGTTGAAGGGTGAGGCCATAGAGCTCCGTAGCGTCGGATTAGTCCAGCACAGCTGGTCAGGGTTGCAGGGCTGGACTAATCCGACATCCAGCAGATTGAAAGTCGTAGGAAATCAATAGGATGTAGACAGAGTCCTTGGTCTTGATACGTTGCGACTGTCGATTTAGGGACTTTTAAGCCACATCACCTGAGACTAGCTGGTGATTCACTCACTATTCGAGGCAGTAGGCAGATTAAGAAACCTCCCTGACCGTCATCGAGCTGAACCCTCGATGAGCCGGCAGCCAGGCAGATGCTATAGATATTCGGGTTCTAGGGCGTAAATTTCGATAAGGCTGTTTAAAGAATGCGAGTGGCTGCGGTAGAAAAGAGCTACAATGTTGACTGTCATCCACCTCAACGGCCCAATCAACAGCGGCAAATCCTCAGTTGGCCGTGCCTTGGCAGATCTTCTGCCGGGAGCCGTCTTCATTGACGGTGATGATCGTAATGCTCCGGATGACGCCCCGCTCGCCATGAGGATCCAGACTGCATTGGAGCGCATCGAGAACCAGATCGCAGAGGCCGCAGGGGACTATCTAATCGTGGCATACCCGCTGGATCAGGCGCACTACGATCGGCTTCGAGCAGCCTCAGAAAGGCGAGGAACCCGTCTTGTAGTTCTGACGCTCGCACCACCCCTTGAGGTGGCGCTCAGTGACAGGGGAGCGCGGAGTCTCACCCATGGTGAGAGGGAGCGCATCATCGAGATGTATGAGGAAGGATACCAGAACCGTCCCTTCAGCGACGCCGTGCTTGATACGGCAGGGCGGACTCCTGAACAAAGCGCCAAGCAGGCTGCCGAAGTGGTTCTTGCGATCAGATAACTTCCGTTAACCCATTTATGAAATGCGGAGAAATTCCTGGAGGTGGCAGTGGAGCAACGAGGAGACTTTGCCCGAATCTTGATCATGGGCAATGGCGGGTGCGGCAAGACATGGCTTGCACGCAAACTCGGCAATGTTCTCGGGCATCAGGTCATCCATCTCGACGATCTGCATTGGGAGCCGGGCAACTATGGCATCGCTCGGGATCGGTCGTTGCGCGACAAGGACGTGCAAACGGCGGCTGAGGCTGATCGTTGGATTATGGAGGGCGTCTACGGCCAGCTCGTGCAGATGGTGCTGGGTCGTGTCACGACCTTGATCTGGCTCGATCTGCCCGAAGACGAATGCATCGCCAACATTCGGCAGCGCGGGATCCAAGGCGGGGGCAGCCAGACGCGCTTTCAAGATCTGCTTCAGTGGGTGGCGGAGTACCGGACTAGGACGAACTGGAACTCGTTCGAAGGGCATAAAAGGCTGTTCGACGTCTTCCTTGGCCCGAAGGCCTTACTAAGGAGCCGTGCCGAGATTGCCGACTATCTGGATCGTGTCTCACAATTCGAGCAGTGCGAATTCTCCTAGTTTCGGGGGAACTCATTTATGGAATGCGAGTAGAAACAGTTGTATGATTGTTCAACCTCTTGAACGCTGATCTGCTAAACTTTTCCGGATAGCTATAAAATCAGAGTCCTCATGGCAGCCGCTGTCTGTGACCGAGGTCAGCTCGTTGTTCTCAGAGGCGGACTTTCCTTGGTGGATCGCCGGCGGATACGCGATCGGTTCGCTGTAGTATATGGGACCGGACAAGGTATCGTGTAAGCGTATTCGGAGGACGCCTTTCTGGTGGGCGGCCCTGTTCCTATAAACGCCCAGCTTATCTGTCTCCAGAAGCCGGCTCAGATGGCCCGCCACCCTCACCCAAGTACTATGCAGCCGCGAGCGCTTGTTCCATTGCTTGCGCAACGTCGACGGACAGCTCCTTGGCACGCCGTATAGCCTGCTCGAGCCGGGAAAGCTCCAGACGCCGTGATGCAATCTGTCCCAGAGGTTCACCACGAGCCTCTGCCTTTGCCAGTTCACGGGCATGATTGGCATGCATCTGCTGGAACAATGGCAAGGCGCTCTTCTTGGGTTGTGCATGAATGCACCCAAGACACACGAGTCCCTTCGGGCAATGGTCACCCGCAGGCAGCGCGCAAAGATGCGTTCCCATATCCCGCAGATCGCAGCTCCGCTCTAGATCCTGCCATTCCGCTGCCGTCGGGGCGCGCAGAACCTCCGGTCCGTGAATGGCCTGATACACGCCCCGGATGTGCCGGCGATACTCTTCCACCAGCGTGCCAGGATAGAGCTTCGCATAGATCATTACGGTATCGAGCCGCTCGTGCCCGAGAAGAGCCCGGATGACATGGGGCGGTGTGCCGTTGTTCAGGTGCTCCGAGGCGAATACACGCCGGCAATCGTGCGGCGCGATATCGAGCGGGCTTCCGTCATGGCACTTGGCCCCGGCCTTTCTCGAAAGCTCCTTGAGAGAAGCGCGAATGGAGGATCTGCCGATCATATGCGGGCGCGTCCTACCCTGAAGCAAGTAGGGCGCTCGGGGCAGGGGCTTTTGTTCGTGGAAATCGAAATGATCAACGGGCGGAACATGATCGCGCCCATAAAAGCGCTTCACATGAATGATGATCTCGGAGAGGACCTTCCCAAGGGAATCGCCGATCGGGATCAATCGGGCCTTGTCGAATTTGGAGGGTTCCACATGCAGCAAAAAGTAAGTGCGGCCACGGCTGTCGGTGCGGCGCAGAATGTCGAAGACCGTCAAGTTATGGGCTTCCTCAAGGCGCAGGCCGCTTTGCACCAGCAATTCCAGAAATGCCCAGTCCCAGAAAGCGATAGCCTCGGCACGCCAAACCTTTAGATCCCCACCTGCTTTCGCCGCAGCATCCTTTGCCCGCTGCCACTCCTCAAAGGCAACAGCACGGACCTTCGGCATCTCCCGCTCTAGGTCAATGATCCGGCGTGTCAAAGCAGCTTCCTGCCGCCGGTATGCCTGAGTCATGGCAGGCAATTGTGTCTCCCGGAAACTGAGCGGCGGTGCGGGTGGAGCATGGATTCGGAAAGGGGAGCCCTCTTCCAGTGACCAGACTGAAATGTCACTGAAGAAGGTGCGGATGGATGCCAAGTCGTGGTTGGCGGTAACAGTGCCATCGCTTGTCGCACTTGGGCCGGGGCGACTGTTGGCACGAGCTGAGGCAATAGTGTGAGGAATGTAGGCTTGCACATGGGTTGGGCGCACACCAGCAGACGACCGAACCTCAGGGAAGGTGCTGTCCATGAACCGCCAGAAGCGGACCAGACCCTGCAGCTTGGCGCGCAGCGTGGAATATCGTGAAGATATCCGATCCCGGTAGTGCAGCAGGTAATACAGGGTTACTTCACGGAACTGCTGAGGAAGGGCCGATCTGTCGATCATCTCGGGGATTGTTGGCGCCTCTTTCGGCCGGGTCCTTCGGGTGATGCCTCTCATCGGCGTTCGATTGAACACCCCGATCATGCACAGAGCGGCATCGAGAGCGTCAACACCTTTTGTATACTGCTGCTCGCGGCTGTCATCTGGATCGAACAGGTCGGCTTCCCTGAATTCCTCGACGGTCCAATAGTCGTTTGCCAAGACAATCTTCGTCGCCAGATTGATGGCTTTTACTCGGGTCGTTCCATTATACGACTGCAGTGGCAGGCCCTCGACCGCGGTGACCAGTGATTCAAGCAGGCGCCGGAGCGGTGCGTCCGGTGGCAGTAGGGTGCGGACCCAGTTGAGAGGCTTATAGTCTTGAAGGAATGTCCGCGAGGGAACAACCAGACGCATTACGAGGACTGTCAGAAACACGTCATTGACGAGATGTTTGGCTTTGCGGCCTTTGCCCTTAATGTTGTTGATCCAGTATAACTCGAACTGCGACCATCTCTGCTCTATCGTGTCGCCGGGCAGACGATCCAAGTGATCGAAGAAGTGACCGACCCCTTGCGTGATCAGGTATGCCGTCGGGTTACGTTTGCCCCGCACCTCGGGATCGTTCAGGTAGGACGCCCAACCGGCAACAAAGGGCTCTAGCGTGGCTCGATGGTAACGTGCCGAGCGCAACTGTCGCAAGTTCTCCCGATCCGGCCAGTCTCGATCAGTCATGAGCAGTCCCCTTGAACAGTCGTTCGAGTTCCGCGACAGATGCCGGGTCGTAGTCGAACGCATAGCCCGGCTCTGTGTGCGGCACGGCTGAAAGCGCTGCGCGATCTTCGAGTTGCCGGATGGCCGTGATCAATCGTTCGAAGGGAACGTCCAGATAGATCGCGGCTGTCGTCTCCGGCGATGAATGGGCAAGAAATGCCTGCACCAGTGCCAGATTGTCGGTGGTATCAAGCAGGTTCTGCGCAAAGCTATGCCTGAAGCTATGCGCGGAAACGCCGTTAATTCCTGCGCGGCGGCACAAATCCCTAAATGCGGTCTCGAAGGTCGCATAACGAAGGATTCGTCCTTTCCCGCTGCGCAAGCTGATCCAGGCGGCATCATGGGAACGCTTCCCGCGCTCGAGGCGCAAATACTCGCGGTATAGCGGCCAGAAGGCTTCACCGACCGGGACGGTATGACTGGCCCGTGCCCCTTTTAGGAAGACCGTGATTGTCCTGTTGGTCTGGTCAATATCATTGAGTGCCAGACCAAGAATGCCATGCCGGCCATGCACGTCATTCCAGTCGCCGATTCTCTGGCCAGACCACTCCAGCAAAGCCAGCAGCGCTTTATCCCGCCAGCTTCGGGCGACAGCCTCAAAATCTCGACGGGATTGAGATGGCAGGGCACTGGTCGAGGCACCCGGCGGCGCAAATCGGCCCGGGCATACCGATATCGTGCCCGCAATGGGATCTGACGCGCAGTACGGTCGATGGCCGGAACAGGATTCTTCTTGTGCATCCAGTCCGGGTTTGTCGAGCGGGATTGAATGAGGAAACCGAAGTATCCCGAGATGACGGTCAGTCGATGATTGCTGGTTGCCGGGGCAGGAGGCTTTGGCAAACTGCGCCAATGACTTATGTAATCGGCGATATCAACCGGGCCGAGCGATGCCAGGTCTCGCCCGCCAAGCCAGATATGAAAATGAGCCAATCCGAACGCATAGCTGCGCACCGTGTACGGCGAGAGGCCATTGAGAACCAGATGCTGAAGATAAGATGTTATATCGGGCTGATCATTCCCATCAGCGTCAACGACTCTGAATAGGTAAGATGCCGTCCCAGGCACTACCGATAGAACCGTCATCCAGATCCTCCTCGGTGTATCCCGAAGATGCCTCAGATTATCAGCTCGAGATGAAAATCTAGCAAAAAGCACGAGATAAGGCGTTGACACGCCTGAGGGTCAGCAGACCTGCGATGATGCCGCTGGCAACCGGTATCTCTGTGGCTCCCGGGCAGCTGAAGCCCTTTCCGCCCTCATTGGCCGGAACGGACGCGTGACCTGTGAGGAAAAGGATCGCGACCGCTATGGCCGGAGTGTCGCTATCTGTCAGGCGAATGGCCGCGAAATCAATGCCGAGCTGATCCGGCAGGGCTGGGCCCTTGAGTACAAGCAATACTCTGATGGCCGCTATGCCAATGAAGAGGCAGAGGCCCGGAACGCCAAGCGAGGGCTTTGGGCCGGGAAGTTCGTCGAGCCGTGGGACTGGCGCCGAGGCGAGCGGCTGGCCTCAGAGGCTTCGACGGGATCGGACCACAAGTGCCCCATCAAGGGCAATATCTCGAGTTCGGGAAAGATCTACCACCTGCCGGGAAGCCGGAACTATGACCGGACCGTGGTCGATGAAGGCAGTGGGGAGCGCTGGTTCTGTACGGAAGATGAGGCAAGGGCCGCCGGTTGGCGAGCCCCAGGAGGCTGAGGGGGCCTATTATGAAGCAGGTGCTGATCGCGGCTTTCGCCGCAATGGTAATTGCTGGGCAGGCAAGCGCAGCGGGTGGTCTGATTGACCAGCCCGCCAAGCGCAGCGTCGAACAGGTCAAGGAGTTCGTGGTAGCGCAGCGCAGGAGTTGCAGCGCTGCCAGCACCTGCGAAGAAGCTGTCGAGATGTGGTGTGGGGGCTATAGCGGGGCGGATAGAGACAAGGATGGCATCCCTTGTGAAAGCGTCTGCCGCTCAAAATCTCAGGTCGACGCGATCAAGCAGCGGATCGGCTGCTAGTCAGGTCCTAGTGACTCAGCTCCTCTCCAGCTTCAGGCTGGGGAGGTGTTATTTGCCTTTGTGCCATGGCTCAGGAGACGAAAGCCCTGACCATGCTGAGAGTGATCTCGATCGCTTTGGGAGTGTCAGCCTTGGCGGCGATGAAAGCTGCCTGGCGGTTGTTCAGGTAGGCTCGAACGCCAAGTCGTCTCATGCTGCCCGATCAATCGGCGGATCTCATCTGGCGGATCAATCCCCAGAACCTCGGCCAATCGGATGGTATAGGCCGCTTTGCAGATCCCGGAGGATTGCCATCGCCGATGGCGTGAGACACCGGTGCCCCTCTCAACGCCGAGCCTTGGTAAGAGGATAGGAGCCAAGAAGAGTTCCTTCGAGGCCAACGATATCCAGCCGCCACCCGGTCCAGTCGTCAATTGCCCCATCATACTCCCGTCGCAACTCACTGATGGCCTTGTGTGCTTTCTCCTTTGCGGACTTAAGATCTGGCACTTCAACGCCCGTATCGTCTGGGACGGTCTCTTGATCGTTCACGAGGTGGAAATAGCAGCGCATCACCAGCCCTCAGCAACAGGTCGTCGACCGCTGGCCTCGATGTCACCGGGGTGGGTGCCACGACCGAAGTTCGCAGCACCCGTTTGCGGCTATTGGACGGAGAAGTAATCGCCCGGGTTGTTGTGAACATCGTCAGCGTTGACATTCACCAGAGTGATGCTGTCGCCGTTGCCAAGGTCGACCACCGTGTTGTGCCCGACCTGCTGAACGCGGCTCGTAAGATCGTCAGCCGATGCGATATCGGTTCCGTTGATCCCTTTCGAGATCTGCAGGATATCCTGGCCGGCCTTGAAGTCGAGAACGACATCGTTGCCGCCGCCGCCGGTAAACACGAAGGTGTCGCTGCCGGCCCCGCCGTGAAGCACGTCATCTCCCGCGCCACCATCCAGGATATCGTCTCCGGAGCCACCACGCTGGATGTCGCTGCCAACACCGCCCTGCATCAGATCGTCACCGGAACCACCTTCGATGATGTCATGCCCGTCGCCACCGAGCTCAATGTCGTTGCCATGACCACCGCGGAGGTCGTCGTCGCCAGCACCGCCGCGTTGAATGTCATCGTCGTTGCCGCCGAACAGAACGTCATTGCCTTCGCCGCCGTCCTGGATGTCGGCTCCCTCGCCGCCGGTTAGCCAGTCGTCTCCAGAGCCGCCGGACGTCCAGTCATCTCCGCTCCCGCCAAAGATTACGTCTTGGCCTTCGTTGCCGAAGAGAGCGTCGCCACCTCCTCCGCCGAAGATCAGGTCATCACCGCCGTGCCCAAACACCACGTCCGCAGTGGCAGTGCCGTGCAGCGAGTCGTTGAACGCCCCGCCTCCTAAAGTTGCCATGTCTCGTCTCCTTGATATGCGCGTCACGTGAGAGGACGCGTCGGGTCACAAGTATCAACGTGAAGCAGGGTGCAGTGGTAAGCGCCCCACACGGAACTTATAAATCAAATCCTATGTCTGGTAAATATTCATTTCAAATTTATTAGTATTGTTGGCTTATCTTCAAAGTATACAACTAGATTTATTTCGAACAAGCGCAAGAATAATTCCGCAGCGGAACTAGAGTACAACGATCTTCGATCTATTTTATGGTTTGACTCGACGGAATGATCAGCGCTTCTGACGAGAACAACATTTCTCAGGAAAGGCGCCAGGAATAAGGATTGGGGTACGGGTGAAGGAGTGGGCGCGCCATAATTCTCTCCGCAGAACCTCACCAACTCGCGCTTCAAGCCACCCGATCCCGGAGCTCTCCCTCCCCCAGGCTCTGCAAGTCGTCGCCGCCAAGGAGGCCTCGCATCCAGACACATAGTCGAAACCGGCGAGATGCTGCTCTATCTCGCGATGAGCCGCATCCTGCTGCGGCATCTCACCCGCAAGACGAAAGATAATTACTCACCGGCCTCTCAACGGTTGAAACGTCATGAGACAATGAGAGCGCGGCTTATGCGATGGAGCCCACGTCGAACACCGGCGGCAGTTGCTCAAGGGTGCGCCTGACGGTTTGGAGGGCTTCGCTCAAGCCAAGGTGCGACAAGCGACCGCCGGTGCAAATACGGATGCCGCCAGTGTTGCTCCCGCCCACCATAAACGCGTTGGACGGAGCAACGGCGACGTGATTCTGTGCCAATGCCCACACGAGGCCCTGTTCTGTCAGCAGCTTGTGCTTTGTCGCTACCGTGCCATTCGTCAAGGTGGGGCGCCAGTTCACCAGGTCTGCTCCCTTCAGTGAGGGAGCAGCGCTCTGGTCGGGAGCGGGGCGGGTTTGGTCGCACATGGGATTGTCTCGGATAATTGTCATGGGCAACCATTACATTGCCCTAGGATTCCAGATAGCCATGAAATTCGACGAAATCGACTTGAGAATTCTCTAGGCTCTTCAGAGCGACTATCAGATGACCAAGCTTCGGCTGGCTGAAGCGGTCCAGTTGTCTCCCCACGGCATGCTGGAGCGGTCGAGCCGGCACGAGAAAAATGGTGTTTATCACTGGTTGTACGGTTCGCATCAACACGGCCAAACTCGCACACTGAACAACGGTTCCGGTCGGAATCTCTACTGGTTCGAAGTCGTGCAGACCCGCGGGCATATCGCGAACCGTGACGTCCGCCACTATCGGGTCGTGCTCAAGGCCGACTTTTCACTCGACGGTGGGTACCCATAACACGGAGCGCCGGCTTTCTAAGCGCTTCAATGACCTAGCGGTGGAGCGGCTATAGGTCTAAGGCGCGCAAGACGCTTGGAAAAATGTGTCGGGAGATTTCCACGCTTTGGCGGCTTCCATGCTACTGGCGCGGGATCTCTCTTCCCGCAAAATTTAGCCTTCTAAATCTGGCTATGCCTGAGAAGGGTCTGCAACGCTGGCGAGCGTCCCTCAGCCAAAGGCCGACTTTTCACGTATTATCCTCCAGAGAAGGGATGTCGATAGCAAGCGTGTGCTGAAGGATCTTGTCACGGATTGCCCGCTTCACACTGCCTACCGTTCTGGCCATCTCATACACCTTGTCCTGGAGAGCATTGGCCTCCGACAAGACCCGGTAGGGCGGCTCAGATGGGAGCGGCTGCGCCAAATGCTTTTCCAGCTCATCCAGCAGTCCAGCAATTCCCGTGTTGTAGTCGCGAAGCCGCGCCAACTCAGCGTTGAGCATGTTTTACACCTCTCGTGTCCTTCCGGGTGAAACCGCCCTCGTATTCCCAGTACTCGCTGCTGATCCATCGCCTCGATGGCTACCGTACGAGGACGACGTCCGACTTAGCCTTTAACCCGAGCCGAAATCTCAGCACGAGGGCAGACACCGGAACGCTGCTGTCGTTCAGCCGCTAGGCTCCCGACATCTCTGCCGCAGGCTCTGCCCTGCTTGCGCGCTCGGTGTCGGTCGCGAGCCTCGATCGCCATACGGGCCCGCTCCCGGTACCGCTCCGCAATCGGCTTCAAGGGGCCACGCTCCCGTCCAGGAAACCACGGCAGGCCGCCAGCCCGCGCGAGTTCCGCAGCAACCACTTCGATTTCATCCGGAGACATCAGGTCATTCCCAAACTGTAAGAAAATCTCACACTCGCTGCTGCATGCTGCAATGGAGATAGCCCCCTTCACACAAGCCCTCCAGTGAGTGTTGACCCGCCTAGCGCCTTTCCTTGAACCACCTTCTGAGAAGCGCAATGGCGCCGAACAGGAGCGTGCCGCCGAAAGCTCCCACGATCAGCTCAGTAAAGACATGGGTGTAGACATCATCCGGGATGTTGTTGGTAACGGCATGGTGAATTTGGTGCAACGCGACAGCCGCGATGCCGATCAGGCAGCCGAAGAGAGCAAGGCTTGACGTGCTCATCTCCTGCTCCGGTCTTGATCCTTTCTTCATGCTGTTTCACCCTTCTCAAAATCTGGCGAGACGAGCACGCTTGCGACAGAAGGCTGGTTTATGCGGGCCTTGAGACGAGGCGAGGCGCTGAACGTGATGGCTTGGCGGGGTTCAATGGCCACTTCCACGTTGGTCGTGGGATTGCGACCAGGGCGCTTGCCCTTCTGGCGCACGGTGAACACCCCGAACGACGATAGCTTCACACTCTCGCCTTGTTCAAGCGTGGCGCAGATCGTCTCGAGGACCTGATCAACCAGATCTGACGCATAATCCTTGGTCACGGAAACCCGTTGGTACACAGCCTCAGCGAGCTCTGCGCGCGTGACACTCTTGCCGGTCATCAGGACAGCCTCGCTCGAAGAAAAAGGGCTGCCGTTTCTAGCAGCCGGAGTTTGAGAGGAGCGACTTCCTCAGAGGAACGGCCTGCAGGGTAGTGCGGGCCGCGCAATGGCATTATCGTAGCCAGCAGAATATTGAAGTCTCATTGCGCCAATGTAATCGTTTACGAAATTTTCTTGATGAACTTTCCTAAAAGTTGTGACCAGGAAGACACAGGGCCACGATGCCGATGCTGCGAAGAAGCGAGTGATGCTGAAACAGGTGCAGGCGGTTTGAGGGACCGAGAACCTGAACCTGGCGAAGTCCATAAATGTGAGGGATTTTGAGATCAGGGGCTTGGCCGGTAATACGGTTGGGCAACCCTTATCCTGGAATGATCCTGTCTCAATGAAGCTTCAGTGAATACAGCACACCTCTCCACCAGCCTCATTGCAGGCTCCTGCACCATCACGGTCGGATGGATCACTCAGGCGCTCCGGGCGACCGCGCTGCGCCCGAAGTTGCTCTTGACCTGCGGATCTCCGAGCCAGTCACAGAGAGCCTCCAGAGTGAGAAAGGTATGTTCGACCTCCGCAAAGGGGGCGGGCCGCTGACCGTGCGGCAGATCCTCAAGCAGCTCCGCCGTCCAGACGGTGTTGTTGCTGCGCTCGCCCGTTCGCACGACACTGCCCATCACCTCACCATTCAGGAGGAGGTCATAGGCGCCAGGGGCGAGCTGGATCAGGCTGTAGGTCATAAGACGGCAGTGAGGATGATGGTTGGATGCTACCAAAGCTGTGAAAAAGGGGCAGAGGTCGCGGATGTCAGCTTTGTTATCGATGTAACTGTCCAGTTAACATGAAATCTCATGTTGGGACGTGTGCGAGCAATGCATGAATGTCTGATGCACGACAGAAGAACGTCTTGAGTTCGTTTCAGATCATGTCGTGGCACCGTCTTGAGGGAATGCCTCCTCGGTACGCGCTCATGAGAAGCGGCCATGGATGACGAAAAGGATCTGCTCATCACTCGCCCGCTGCCATCATTCACCGATGTCCTGGGAGTTCTTTGCCGATGGGGCAGTTTGCCCATTGCTTTCGGGCTGCTGGCATACGCAGGTCACTGAGGTGGCTCGGTTTGTCTGAACAGCGTTTTCGGTTCGCTAAGTGGAGCGCCTGCCGGGATTACGCTGCCGCGAGTTGCGGCAGCGGATTGAAATAAGCCTGATCGGGTGTGCTCCGGTCAAGGCTCGAATGAGGCCTCCGGCCATTGTAAAAGGTCAGATAGCGGCCAATCGAGGCGCGGGCCTCGGACACGCTGTCATAGGCTTTCAGATAAACCTCCTCGTATTTGATGCTGCGCCACAGGCGCTCGACAAACACATTGTCGCGCCAGGCGCCCTTGCCGTCCATGCTGATCGCGATCTCGTTCTTGAGCAGCACGCTGGTGAAGTCGTGGCTGGTGAATTGACTTCCTTGATCCGTGTTGAAGATCTCAGGGCAGCCGTAGCGGGCCAGGGCTTCCTCCAGCGCCTCAATACAGAAGGCTGCCTCCAGAGTGATGGACAGCCGCCAAGACAGTACGCGCCGACTGAACCAGTCGACCACCGCCGCGAGATAGACAAACCCGCGAGCCATGGGGAGGTAGGTGATGTCCATGGCCCAGACCTGATTGGGCTTTGTCACCGGTAGCTTACGCAGCAGATAGGGATAGATCTTGTGTCCCGGTACTGGCTTTGAGGTGTCGGGTTTGCGGTAAATCGCTTCGATGCCCATGCGCTTCATCAGGGTGGCGACGTGAAGGCGTCCGATCGTAAAGCCGTCCGCCATGAGAAGGTCGCGCAGCATCCGGCTGCCGGCAAAGGGATAGTCGAGATGCAGTTCGTCCATGCGCCGCATCACGGCCAAATCGGCTGCTGAGACCGGCCGAGGCACATAATAGACGCTGCCCCGGCTGATCCCGAGCGCCTCGGCCTGCCGGGCCAGCGGCAGATCATGAGAGCGGTCGATCATCGCTTTGCGCTCGGCAACAGTCCGGCTTTGCCGAGCGCGCTTTCCAAAAAATCATTGACCAGAGTGAGCTCGCCGATCTTAGCGTGCAGGGTCTTCACATCCACCGGCGGGGCGTCAGTTCCAGCCTTGGGCTCAGGCCCAAACACTCCGGCCGCTCCGTCCAGAAGCTGCGATTTCCACTGAGTGATCTGGTTTGGGTGCACGTCGAACTGCTGGGCCAGTTCGGCCAAGGTCTTCTCGCCTTTCACAGCAGCAAGGGCCACTTTGGCCTTGAAAGCCGGAGAGTGGTTCCGGCGCGGTCGCTTGCTCATAGCTTCTCCTGTTCGACAGCCATTCTGGCTGCGGTCAGGCAGAAACTCCACTTATCTAACTGTCCAAATTCTCCGAGCCAGCTCTCACCTCATCAGCTCATAGGCCTATATCCTATGACACGTGTGGCGAAGAGAAGATTGCCGCTGTCGAATCAGATGTTCACGAGGGCAATCGCCGAGTGCTCACCCGTTTGATGCACGATTAATGCGCGGAGCGAGCATCAAGCGGGATCATCTGCACCGCTCGGCCCGATGCATCGACAATCTCCAGCCGCCATCCCTGCCACTCGTCCGAATTGGACGGATCCTGATCCCGTAGCTCTTCGACGGCCTCCATAGCCGAGACCACGGCCGCCTGAATACTGGCCGTCTCGATGCCCTCCTGATCGCGGATCATGGTCTCGCCATCAGTGAGATTGAAGTAGTAGCGTACTCGTCCGGGCCCATCCAAAGAACCAGCCAGCGGGTCGGCTTCGATGAAGCCGTCGGTCGGCACCACTTTGCTCTTGGTAAGACTTGTCACGGATTGAACGCCTTACTGAATGACTGACAGTGAAAGATTGGCAAGATCCACCCAGCCGGTGCAGGTTGGGATCTCAGGGGCAAGGTAGACGCGGCTTCCATCGACCCGCTGGACCCGGCATGGATAGGCTCTCTTGTCTCCTGGAGGGCGGTACAAGACCAGGCTTCCAACAGCGACCTCCTCGTGCGGCGACGCAGGATCGGAGCCAGCTTGAGGGTTCTGGCTCACCTGCTCGATCTCGGTCGGATCAAGAGTGTGAGCCTGCTTGACTGTCCGGACGCGCTCGAGAGTAGCGAGGGCGAGGCGCGCCCGCTCGCGGTAACGATTCATGACCACCTTCAGAGGACCGCGCTCCTCACCTGAGTGCCAGGAGACCCCACCCGCTTTGGCAAGTTCGGCCGCCACGGCCTCTACTTCATCATCAGTCATCGTCAGCCCTCCTTAGACCTAACTAGAGCTCGTGCCTGGGATGAAAAGCAACATGTGCTTCTAGTGTTGACGTCATGCACGCAAGCTCATAGGCCATCATTTTTCAAGTTCATAGCCAGCATAGAAGATGAAGCGGAATTCAAAGTCTTTCTCTGTTGAGATCAAGACGTCCCGTGTGCAAGGTCACCGTAGCCATCTTCCGCCAAGGCGTTCGTTCACAATTGTTCCAAATGAGCCTACGAGGGTTCTCCAGAAGAAAGAACCTCAAGCTGTCGCTAAACGAGTGGTAGTCCCTCGGATTCTGCCGAGCATCCTTGAGCCCGTACTAGACGCTTCTGAGCCCGTTCAGTCTGTTCGCCGCAAGCGCTCTTCAGTGGAGGCTCATCAGGAACAGAGCGAGTTCGATCCGATGGCCACAGCCTCTGAGGATGTGAAGGACGTGCACGCGCGAGCGCTGGAACCTGCGGGTGCCGTGACGCCGACCGAGATCACTCCTGCCGCTGAAGAGGACGCAGCGCCCGTCCATGACGTTCAGCCGGCACCGGGAGAAAGTGTGAAGGCCAAGTCACGCAAGCCTCGGAAGAAGCGTTCCGGAGCTGTTGCACAGATGATGGCATCCAACCCCACCCCAGGACCAGTGCGCATACTAGAGGCCGAGATGATTCGGCCACCGATGGTGACATCGTCGAAGGCGGCCGAGCTTAGGCTGATCAACCGTCTGGCTAAGGCTGCGCAACTTCCGAGGCACGAGCGTTGGAAGCGGCGCCTCCATCCGACTGCTTGGTGAGGCTACCAGCCCAAGAGGCAAGTTGGTGTGACCGATGATTCAACAGCATAGCCGCTGCTTCGTTCTGTCTACCTCACTCTCGTGCAGTTGCGACCATCTGCTTTCGCGGCATACAAGGCTCGATCCGCGCGATGCAGAATCGAGTTCCTGTTGTCCTGGGGCAGGGCTTCCGTGAGCCCGGCGCTGAACGTGTAGGCAAGGTCAACAGTATCCTCTTCACCTCGGACTAGCGGGAAGTCTGTCCTGAGATGGTGCAAGGTTCCGACAGCCGCCTCAAGGCTGATAGACGGTAGCAAGATCAGAAATTCTTCGCCGCCGGTTCGACCAATGGAGGTTTCAGGGTTCAGTCTCTCACGGCATACCGCTGCAAAGTTCTGCAGCACCACATCGCCGACTTCGTGGCCATAGCGATCGTTGATCGACTTGAACCAGTCGAAATCGATCAGGGCGACACACAGGCTGGAACCTTCGTGCTGGTGGTCTCTAAGACGCTCGTCAAGGATCTCAAGGATATAGCGGCGGTTCGGCAGGCCTGTGAGAACGTCGGTCCTGGAGGCAAGGAGAGCTGCGTCGTGCGCCTGTCGCAGGGACCTCTCGTCATGCTTCAGCGCCGTAATGTCAGCCCCCACTGTGAGCAACCAGCCGTTCGGCAGGATGGTGTGATCCATCCAGAACCAGCGGCCGTTCACAAGGTCAGTCTGGAATGACTTACGCGGGACGATCCGGCGCCGGGCGAGGGTCCTGGCAATGAAAGCCTCCACATCGCCATCATCGATCCTCACCCCACGCCCGTGCGCGTGAGCGTAGCGAAGGATGTCGGGGAAGGTGAACGGGCCTTCATAGTCGCCCAGGAACATGTCCTGGTAAGTCTTGTTGGCATACCTGAGCCGGTCTTCTGCATCGTAGAGGCAAATCGCCTGTCCGCTTTCGGTCAGTGTCTCCACCAGATGGCGAAGCGTTTCGTCGTCCAGATCAGCAACAAACCCAGGCATGCCATCAACCGTTATAGACTTGTATCAGACCCATATCAGCTCATGGGTGCTCGTCTATCCGTAGAAACCCTCATGCCATCGGGTCCGAGGGCCGTCATTCTCGTGCCATTCAATGCAAAAAGCCGCGTCTGGTTCTTATGATGAACCAAGACGCGGCCCACCGGCCCGCAGTTGCCCCTACGGGAAGCTGTTAACATAAAGTTAACCTTGGCGGGAATACGGCCCAGCTTCGAAGATTATGGGGTCGTTCTGTGAAAGCGCACTGCCCAATTGGCACTGCTGACTCTCTGGTCCTGATTGGCCCCGGACCGGATACGCTGAAGCGCTCCAAGAGGGTGGTTTTTCTTTTGCCCACAATGCGTCGTGTCCGAGCGCATACTCAGCCCTTTGCCCGACGGCGACCCAGATTAGAGTGCTGATATTCTCGGGCATTTTGTATTTGGTCTGGATCTTTACGCGAGCGCCGTGCTCCTCCGCTGCAGGCTTTAGAAGTTTCATCCCAGTTAATCAGAAGGTAGAGAATGTTCATGCATCGGCTCGAGCGGCAGAAGAATAAACTTCTAAATTTCGTTTGAAGCGATGAGATTACTGGAACGATTTATGCTCGCGGTTATAATAACCAAAGGTGCAGAGCTAATCGACCTTCAGAAATATGGCACGCTGTCATTCGCGCTCATCGCGCAAGATGATTATTGGTATCCTTCTTTTCTGGCTCACGGTCGGAACGGCTGTCGCAGGCAGGATCGCTTATTTCGATCAGATTTCCGCGCCTGCATCGGCAAAGCCGTTATGAAAGAAGCTTCAATCCTTCTCAATGATCTAGCAGAGCGGGGGCAGCCTGCTCATTCTTTGGAACGAACTGATCTGCCTCATTGAGAGCGTTGATTGCGCGGTTCTTTTGATGCGCAACTTCGCTTGCAGTGCCAACGGATGCTCCGATCGCAATAATCAATGGCCCATCTTCAGGCAGGGGGACGCCACGTGCAACATTCCAGATGGTTGTATGCGAGCTCTTCTGATCGTCCCTCGAAACATTGCTGATCGCGACAACCGGCGTCTCGGGACGCAGGCCATTCTCGATCAGGCGCGTCGCCAGCTTGGATGCGGTACGCCGGCCCATGTAGACCACCGTCGTTGCCTGTGGGTCGGCCAAAGCGCCGATATTCAAGTTTTCCGGAAGATCTCCATGCCGGTCATGAGCGGTGATGAACTGGACCCTTTGGGCATGATCGCGATGGGTCAGTGATACGTTGAGCGAGGCAGCTGCGGCACTCGCAGTCGTGATGCCAGGAACGATGCGAACCGGAACGCCAGCCTCCCGGCAGGCGGTGACTTCCTCGCCGGTGCGGCCGAAGATGGCGGGATCCCCACCTTTGAGGCGGACGACACGTTCACCTGCAAGCGCCAGATCGACAATCAGGGCATTGATGTCTTCTTGGCGGCAGGATGCGCCATGGCCCTCCTTGCCGACATGGACCCGTCGGGCCTCTCGCCGGGCCAGCTCAAGAATGCCAGGCGTGACGAGGCGATCATAGACGATCACATCGGCCGCCTGAAGTTCGCGCATCGCTTTCAGAGTCAGAAGTTCGGGATCGCCTGGGCCTGCACCGACGATGACGACCTCGCCGAGCACCCGCCCCTCCGAAGCGCCACCACGCGCTTCGTATGCGAGTTGATCCAGTGCGCCGTCCAACTCACGCTCATGAATTCTGTTCGTGAAGGCGGCATCCACGAACTGTTCCCAAAACCGGCGTCGATTCTGTTTCGAGGGCACAATGTCCCGCAGGCGATCACGAAAGCCTTTTGCCGACTGAGCCCACATGCCGAGAGAAGAGGGCAGGACGGCTTCGACACACCGGCGGATTGCCTGGCCCAGGATGGGAGCGGCTCCATCGGTCGATATGGACACGATGACGGGAGCGCGGTTGACGATGGTGCCGAACTGGAAGTCGCAGAAGGCAGGCTGATCGACGATGTTGACGAGCGTGCCGTGCCTGCGTGCCGTGTCGGCAAAGAGTTCGGCTTCCTGTCGATCCTCGATATCCGCTACGACAACGGAGACCCCGACAAGGTCGGTCTCGCGCCAGGGCCGGTGCACCAGGGTAAGCCGCTCCGGGTCGTTCTGGGCGAGCGCAAGCAGTTCAGGCGAGGGATCCTCGGCAAGGATCCTGACGGTGCCGCCGGCTGCCGCGAGAAGTTCGACTTTCCAGGCGATCCCATCGGACCCGCCCACTACAAGGATCGAGCGCCCGGCGAGATCGACGAAGATCGGCAGCTTCGGGAGGGTGTTGAGGCGCGCTAGGCGCCGATCCTCAGGGCGCAGGGGCCCGTTCATTCCGCCGCCTCGGCCAGAGGGCCTGTATTGGCGTGAAAGTCCGGCCCATTGGCTGTCGCGGCGACAATGCCAGCGCGGATGACGAAATCGCCGAACCGTTCGGCGGGCTTGCGGCCATGGGCATAAGCCGCAAAGAGCGGATCGAGAGTGGCGACGATCTCATCGTGCTGCAGGTCGGCAGCATAGAGCTTGGACAGACGGGAGCCGTCGAACGCGGCGCCGAGATACAGATTGTACCGCCCGGGACCTTTGCCCACGAGACCGATCTCCGCGATATACGGGCGGGCGCAGCCATTCGGGCAGCCGGTCATGCGGATCGTGATCTCGTCCTCGGCAAGACCCCGAAGGTTGAGGCGCTCCTCAAGGGCCGTCACAAGCGACGGCAGATAGCGCTCGCTTTCGGCCAGCGCCAGGCCGCAGGTTGGGAGGGCCACGCACGCCATCGCATTGCGGCGCAACGCCGTGGCATGGCTCGTCAAGCCGTATTCCTCCACGAGCGCTTCGATCTCCGGACGCTTCTCGGGCGAGACATCGGCCACGATGACGTTCTGGTTCGCGGTCAGGCGGAACTCGCCGTCATGAACCTTTGCGATCCGGCGGAACCCCGTCATGAGCGAGGGACCGTCCGGGATGTCGCGCAGGCGGCCGTTCTCGATAAAGAGCGTCAGGTGGGAGCGGCCGTCTTCGCCCTCAACCCATCCGTACCGATCGCCATTGCTGTCGAAGCGAAACGGCTGCGGCTTGCGCAAGGCTTTGCCGATGCGCCGTTCGACCTCGGCACGGAATGCGTCGAGGCCGCGATCCTCGATGGTGTACTTGAGGCGTGCATGCTTGCGGAGCGTACGGTCGCCCCAGTCGCGCTGCACCGTCACCACCGCTTCCGCCACAGCCCGCGCATCCTCGGGCCGGCAGAAGCCCAGCACGTCGGCCGTGCGGGGATAGGTATCTTCCTCGCCATGGGTCATGCCCATGCCGCCGCCGACCGTCACGTTCCAGCCTTTGATCTCGCCTGTCTTGTCGAGGATTGCGATGAAGCCGAGATCCTGCGCGAAGATGTCGACCTCATTCGACGGAGGGACGGCCACTACAGTCTTGAACTTGCGCGGCAGGTAGGTCCGGCCGTAGACGGGCTCTATGACTTCCTCGCCACCGACGACCTTCTCGCCGTCAAGCCAGATCTCGCGATAGGCCGGTGTCTGCGGCAGGAGATGGTCGGAGATCGACCGGGCGAGATCGAGAGCGGCCTTGTGGGCGCGGGACTGATGCGGATTGGTGGAGGCCAGCACATTGCGGTTGACGTCGCCGCAGGCGGCGAGGGTGTCGAGAAGGGCCGTGTCGATGGCCTTCATCGTCGCCTTCAGGTTCGCCTTGATGACCCCATGAAACTGGAAAGTCTGCCGGGTCGTCAGGCGCAGGGTTCCATTGGCATAGTCCTGAGCGATCCGGTCGAGCTGGAGCCACTGGGCCGGCGTGCAGACGCCGCCGGGAATGCGCAGGCGGATCATGAAGGAATAGGCCTTCTCGAGCTTCTTCTTCGTGCGCTCGGCTCGCAGATCCCGGTCATCCTGCAGATACATGCCGTGGAACTTGACCAGCTGCTGGTCGTCCTCGGTAATCGCCCCGGTCACGACGTCGGTGAGGCCTTCCGCAAGCGTGCCGCGGAGATAGCCGCTCGCCTCTTTGATGCGCTCGTTGCGCGAGAGTTCCTTGGACATCGTTTCGCTTCTCAATAGACGTCTTGGTGATAGCGGCGGCCGCGCTCAAGGTCGCTGACGGCGAGCTCGGCAGCCTCCGGCGAGATGGCCTTCACGTCCGCGAAGGCTGCGACGAGTGCCGCGCGGATATCCTTCGCCATGGCCTTGGCGTCGCCGCAGACATAGAGCTGGGCGCCATTATCCAACCAGTCGATGACGTCGCGGCGGCGGTCCCAGAGACGATGCTGGACGTAGACCTTTTCCGGCGTATCCCTGGAGAAGGCGAGATCGACCTGGGTCAGCGATCCGTCCTTCAGGGCGTCCTGCCATTCCAACTGATACAGGAAGTCGTGCGTGTAGCGTCGGTCGCCGAAGAACAGCCAGGATCTGCCGCTGGCTCCAACGGACCGCCGTTCCTGCACGAAGGCGCGGAACGGGGCAACGCCCGTACCCGGACCAATCATGATGATGTCGGTGGAGGGATCGGGCAGCCGGAAATGCTTGTTCGGCTTCAGGCGAACTCGGGTTGCCGCGCCCGCCTTGAGGCGATCGGCCACGAAGGTCGAGGCGACACCACCACGTGCACGACCATGCGTTTCATAGCGAACAGTGGCGATGAGCAGATGGGCTTCGTCGCCGACATCCTTGCGCGAAGAGGCAATGGAATAGGCCCGCGGCGGCAATGGGCGCGTGAAGGCCGTGAGTTGCTGAGCGGTCAAGGATGCGGGAAAGGCCTCGATCAGATCAATCAGTTGGCGCCCCTCGGTCCAGGCGCGAGCCTGCCCCTTGTCCAGAAGCTTGCGCACATCTACATGCCCCGTCTCGGCAGCAAAGGTTTCGAGCGTCTTGACGGAGAGCGTGGTGATATCCCGCTCGGTCGTCAGGGTGGCGCGCAGAGCGTCATCGCCACCGAGTCCTGTGGCCGCAAGAACGGATTCGACAAGGGTCGGATCGTTTTCGGGGAAGAGTTCAAGAGAGTCGCCGGGCTCATAGGCTGGAGCTCCGCTGTCAAAGCCGAGCGCCAGGTGAACGGTCTCTTTGTCGGAGCGGGAAGAGTTCAGATTGACATGCTCGAGCACTTCGGCGGCCACCGGTTCGCGGCTGATCTCAGTGCTGGCACGGGAACTGAAATCGACGGCCACCACGTTGCCGGAACTCTCTTGCGCCGGAGCAAAGGCTTCGAGAGTGCTCTTGATCCAGGCCGCTGCCGGAGCGTCAAAGTCGAGATCGCAATCGATCCTGTCGACCGCGCGCGCCGCTCCAAGTTCCGCAAGCCGTGCATCAATAGCTTTGCCGACGCCGCAGAACTCGGCATAGGCGGTGTCGCCCAAGGCCAGGACGGCGAAGCTCGTGCCCTCAAGGCGCGGCGCCGATCCCCCAATCAGGTCTGCATAGGCTCGGGCGGCGCGGGCCGGCGGCTCGCCTTCGCCCCAAGTGGCGGCGATCACCACCAGCCGCTCATGCTTGGGCAGATCGGCAATGTCGAGATCGGCGAAGTCGATAATCCTCGGCTTGAAGCCGCCCTTGCGGGCGAGCTTCGCCACGTCCTGCGCCAGCCGCTCCGCATTACCGGACTCACTGGCAAAGAGGATCGTGAGAGGCTCTGCCGCGCGGGCTGGCGCATCCACGCGGGGGAGGGGCGTTTGACCTGCGTCGATCCCGGCGAGAAAGCCGGCGAGCCACGCGCGCTGGATCGGCGAGGCCGCACTCAGGACACGATCGAGGCTGAGCCGATCGTCATCTCCGAAGGGCGCTGTTTGGGGCAGAAGGGCTGATGCTGACATGGCTCGAGTGTCGCGCGGGGCTCCAGTGCAAGTCAATGGAATGTTCTTTTTAAAGAACGACGCCTGATAGAAACTTCTTTTCTCAGGGTCTCAAAAGAGAGAAGAGAATTCTGTTCATCTATGAACATAGGAATATATGACAAGCGCGGATCTTCGTTACGCCGTTGTCTCGATCGGCAGCGCTGTCGTGAACTTCACCCGCTCGACGCTGAAGCGAGAGCTGACCTTCTTGAGCGGAACGATCCCGATCAAACGCTTATAAAACAAGTCATAAGCCTTTACGTCCGAGACAACGACGCGGAGTATGTAATCGACATCGCCGGCCATCCGGTGAAACTCCACGACCTCGTTCATGGTCGCAATCGCATTAATGAACTGGTCGATGGCTTCCTGGGTATGATCGCCGACCTCGATGCACACGAAGACCGTCAGGCCGAGCCCCAGCTTTTCAGGATCCAGAAGCGCGACCCGTTGCTGAATCACGCCCTCGGCTTCAAGACGCTGAATCCGCTTCCAGCATGGCGTTTGAGATAAACCGACGCGATGGCCGATGTCTGCGACAGAAAGCGTGCCATTCTGCTGAAGAAGGTCCAAAATTTTTCGGTCGATGCGATCCATCTCTGCATCCCGCCTTTTATCGAATAGAATTTCTTTCGTTCTGTCTTCCGGTGAATAAATCTTCTCTACTTGGGATAACTTGACCTATTGACTGGCCAGCCATCCCTCCAGCTCAGAACGACGCGACCTTGACATCGTTCGTTATTAAGAACAAGTTCGATTTTGCGCTGCGGAGGTTTTTGCGATGGATTTGGGCTCAGGAGGCGTGCGAGCCGACACTTTGGCCCGCGCCATGAAGGACGCCAGCCTTCCCGAGAGACTTGCTCTCGCCTCGCGTTCGATCGCGGGCCGGTTGGTCTTTACGACGAGCTTCGGTCTCGAAGATCAGGCGATCACCCATGCGATCTTCAGAGCGGGCCTCGACATTCACATTGAACTCGTGACCCTCGATACCGGTCGGCTGTTTCCTGAGACCTACGATCTCTGGGCGCAGACAGAGGAGCGTTACGGCCGCCGGATCAATGCCGTCAGTCCTGATCGTGCTGATCTGGAGAGCTTAGTAGTACGCCAAGGCATTAACGGCTTCCGTCATTCCGTCGAGGCTCGCAAAACCTGCTGCGATGTTCGCAAGGTGGAGCCCCTGGGGCGGGCTCTGACCGGGGCCGCAGGCTGGATCACGGGTCTGCGTGCCGAACAATCGGCCTTTCGCGCCGCCGTGCCGTTGGCGGCGCAGGACGCCGGCTATGGCCTGATCAAGGTCAATCCCCTGGCGGATTGGAACCGGCAGGATCTCGTCAGGTATGTCACTGACAATGCCGTTCCTTACAACCCACTGCACGACCAGGGATACCCGTCCATCGGCTGCGCACCCTGCACCCGGGCGGTCCGCTTGGGTGAGCCCGAGCGTGCGGGGCGCTGGTGGTGGGAGCAGGAGGCCAAGAAAGAGTGCGGCCTGCACCTCGTGCCGACCCATCAAATTCAGGAGCATTCCCATGACCAGCAGGCGTGAGGCAGAAAGCGTGCGCCACGCAAAGCTGCCCGATCCTCAAAGTTCCGTATCCGGGGGCAAGCTGCTTCGGTCCGGCCTGACGCATCTCGATCGCCTCGAGGCGGAGAGCATCTACATCATGCGCGAGGCGGTCGCTGAAAGCGACAATCCTGTCATGCTGTATTCGATTGGCAAGGACTCGTCGGTCCTGCTGCACCTGGCTCTCAAGGCCTTCTATCCGGCCAAGCCGCCATTTCCGCTCCTTCATGTCGACACTACGTGGAAGTTTCGCGAGATGATCGCGTTCCGGGATCGAAGAGCGAAGGAACTGGGGCTCGATCTCTTGGTGCACACCAATCCGGACGGGCTTGCCCGCAACATCGGTCCGATCAGCCACGGCTCCGAGGTCCATACCGATGTCATGAAGACCCAGGCGCTCAAGCAGGCGCTCGAGCGTTATGGCTTTGACGCCGCTTTCGGTGGCGCCCGCCGCGACGAGGAGAAATCGCGCGCGAAGGAGCGCGTGTTCTCGCTGCGCAACGCCCATCATCGCTGGGATCCCAAGCGCCAGCGGCCGGAACCATGGCAGCTCTACAACGGCCGCAAGCGCCGCGGCGAGAGCCTGCGCGTCTTTCCGCTTTCGAACTGGACCGAACTCGACATCTGGCTCTACATCCACCGGGAGAACATCCCCATCGTTCCGCTCTATTTCGCGGCCGAGCGTCCGGTCGTCGAACGGGACGGCATGCTCATTCTCGTCGACGATGAGAGACTGCCGCTTCATCCCGGTGAGCAGCCACAGCTGCGATCCGTCCGGTTCCGGACGCTCGGCTGCTATCCCCTGACGGGCGCCGTGGAAAGCACGGCTGCCACGCTCCCCGACATCATTCGCGAAACACTCGAGGCGCGCACATCCGAACGCCATGGGCGCGCCATCGACAAAGACACGGCAGCGTCCATGGAGCGCAAGAAGCAAGAGGGCTACTTCTGATGACCGTTCATCCCGCACCCGAGAGTTTCATGCTGGAGGACTATCTCGCGGCCCATGAACGGAAGAGTTTGCTCCGCTTCATCACCTGCGGCTCCGTCGACGATGGCAAGTCCACGCTGATCGGCCGTTTGCTGTACGAGTCCAAGCGTCTGTTCGATGACCAACTCGCAACGCTTGAGCGTGACTCGCGCAAGCATGGAACGCAGGGCGGCAACATCGACTTCGCGCTCCTGGTGGATGGTCTTGCAAGCGAGCGCGAGCAGGGAATTACGATCGATGTCGCCTATCGCTTCTTCTCGACCGATAGGCGGACCTTCATTGTCGCCGATACGCCCGGCCATGAACAGTATACGAGGAACATGGCAACGGGCGCCTCGACGGCTGATGTGGCCATCCTTCTGATCGATGCGCGCAAGGGCATCACGCGCCAGACCCGCCGTCACGCCCTTCTCGTGTCGATGCTCGGGATCCGCCATGTCGCCTTGGCCATCAACAAGATGGACCTCGTGGAATGGTCCAAGGAGAGATTCAAGCAGATCGGTGAGGAGTTCCGGGCCTTCTCGGTCAATCTGGGCCTCGATCAGATTGCCGCCATTCCCTTGTCGGCTCTGCACGGCGAAAACGTCGTCAAGCCATCGTCGCAAGCATCCTGGTATGCTGGGCCGACGCTGCTCTCCTATCTCGAAACTGTCGAGGTCGAGCAGAAAGCCGATGCGGAGCCGTTCCGCATGCCGGTCCAGTGGGTCAACCGACCCAACCCGGACTTTCGCGGCTTTGCCGGCTTTGTCACCAGCGGCCGTGTCAGGTCCGGCGACCGGGTGCGAATCCTGCCCTCCGGACTGGAGACATCCGTTGCGCAGATCGTGACGATGGACGGAGAGCTGAATGAGGCCGTTGCCGGTCAGTCCGTCACGCTCACCCTGTCCGACGAGGTGGACATCTCGCGAGGTGACGTCATTGCTTCCGTGAAGAGGCAGGCTCAGGTTGCTAACAGGATCGAAGCCCGCCTGTTCTGGATGGCGACGGAGCATCTGAAGGAAGGTGACCAGTTTCTGTTGAAGATCGGTGCAGCGTCAGTGCCTGCAAGGGTCGTCCGTGTGCGTCAGAGGATCGATCTTGCCTCGCTCGCCTCTGTGCCCGTGTCGTCGTTGGGAGCCAACGACATCGGCACTGTCGTTCTTGCTCTGGACCAGCCCATCGCCTTCGATCCCTATGTGGAGAGCCGTCGCACCGGCGGCTTCATCCTCATCGACCGGGAGAGCTTCGACACAGTGGCAATCGGGCTAGTGGATGGCGCAGTGGCCGAGCAGCCGGTCAACCTCCAGGTCGTCCGCAACAATGCTCCGCTGGCCTGGATCAAATGGTCCGGCGAGCAAAAGCGGCGCAGCGCTCTCAAGGCCATGTCGTGGCGGGTCATCGGATCGGTTGCGACCATAGGTGCAGCAATTGTCCTGAGCCAGGATATCCGCTTAGCCGCGGCTATTGGCGCGACCGAGGTGGTGACCAAGCTCGTGCTCTATTACGGCCACGAGCGTCTGTGGGCCCGCATTAGATATGGCTTGTCCGTTGCAACCGGCCAGCACGGCGGCGGTCCCCAGAGTTCCGGCGCCAAGTAGGTACCGGATCCCTTTCTGAAACACCAATCATCATGACAAACGCCTGCTGAGCCACCGAGGAGACGCAGCCGGCCAGGTTGAAGGACGAACAATGAGCACGCGCTCACGCCGAAGCCGGCCCCTGCATGCGGATACCCGCCTTGTCCATGAAGGCACGCTGCGGTCGGAGTTCGGCGAGACCTCCGAAGCGCTCTTCCTCACCCAGGGTCATGTTTATGCCAGCGCGGAAGAGTGTGAGGCCCGTTTCAAGGGAGAGAGCCCAGGCTTTCTCTATGCCCGCTTCTCGAACCCGACGGTCACGATGTTCGAGCAGCGCATCGCTTCCTTTGAAGGGGCAGAGTCTGCGCGCGCCACGGCAACCGGCATGGCCGCCGTGACGGCGGCTCTCATGGGCCTGCTGCAGGCAGGCGACCACATCGTCGCCGCACGCGCCCTCTTCGGCTCATGCCGCTATGTCGTTGCCGAACTCCTGCCGCGGTTTGGAGTGGCAGCCACTTTGGTCGATGGAACGGATCTCGATGCGTGGCGCAAGGCCGTGCGGCCGGAGACGAAGGTCTTCTTTCTCGAGAGCCCGGCCAATCCCACCCTGGAGGTCATCGACATCGAAGCCGTCGCCGGTATTGCGCGCAACGCCGGGGCGAAGCTGGTAGTGGACAACGTGTTCTCATCCCCCATCTGGCAGAAGCCGCTGCAACTCGGAGCTGATTGCGTCGTCTATTCTGCGACCAAGCACATCGATGGACAGGGGCGCTGCCTTGGTGGCGTCATTCTTGCGTCCGAGGAGTTCATCCAGACGCACGTCCATACGTTGCTCCGGCAGACGGGCCCTTCGATGTCTCCCTTCAACGCTTGGGTGCTTCTGAAAAGCCTGGAAACACTTCCCCTGCGCGTCGAGCGTCAGACCCGGACGGCGGCCACCGTGGCGGACGCGTTGGCAGGACATGTCAAGATCCGGCGCCTGATCTATCCAGGCCGCGCCGATCATCCGCAGGCCGATATCATTGCCCGACAGATGACGGGAGGCTCGACCTTGATCGCGCTCGAGATCGAAGGCGGCAAACCAGGGGCCTTTCGCTTCCTGAACGCCCTCGATCTGATCCGGATCTCCAACAATCTCGGCGATGCCAAGAGCCTCATCACCCATCCAGCCACGACGACGCACCAGCGCTTCACAGCAGAGGAGCGTGCGGAAATGGGAGTCTCGGAAGGTCTGGTCCGACTCTCGGTCGGCCTTGAGCATCCCGGTGATCTGATTGACGACCTGACGCAGGCTCTCGAGCAGGTTTGAGTGCCTACTTGCCGTGGCTTTCGTCCGTAACGACGGGTCTGCCAGAATCCTGCGTCCATTCCGACATCGAGCCGTCATAGAGCGTGACATTGGGACGTTGCAGCACCTGCGAGAGCACGAACCAGTTCGTTGAGGCGAGGTGACCGGTGTTGCAGTAGCTGATCACAGGCCCGGACGGAACCATTTCGAAAAGCTGCTTCAGTTCGGCGACGGGCCGCAAACGTCCCGTTCCAGGCTGGAAGGCTCTGCTATGATCCAGGTGAACGGCACCTGGCAGATGACCGGCTCGCACGACCTGCGGGCTCTTCTCACGCCCGTCGAATTGAGCCTGTGAGCGCCCGTCGAGAAGCGTTGCATCGGCATTTGTGACAGCCTTCGCGACAGCATGAATCTCTGCTCGCAGATTCCCTGTCAGCTGCACGGGATAAGGTTGACCTACTACCGGGGTAGGTAGCCCGGTTTCCCCTGGGCCGCCTATTTCCCGCCAAGCTCTGAAGCCTCCGTCGAGAATCGACACCTGTCTGTGACCCACGGTTTCCAGCGTCCAATAGACCCGAGCGGCGGCGCTGAAATCGGAAGCGACTTCCCCGGCCGAGACGATAACCACATGATGCTCGGGCGTCATTCCGATGCGGCTCAGCAGGGCGGACAAATGGGCGGCATCAGGCAGCAGGCCGCCAGCGCCACCTTCGGCGATCCGCCAGCCATCGGCGGCGTAGTCGCTGTGGATAGCACCGGGAATGTGCCCAGCCTCGAATGCTTCCTGGCCGCCGCTCTCCGTCGAGCGAATATCTACGATCACAAGCGAGGAATCGAGGAAATGATCGGCAAGCCATTCGGCTGAAATGAGGGGTGAGGCCGTCATGACAAGGGCCCTGACCAATTACGCGGCAAGACGAGGATCGACGATCCAGGAGTGCGTGATCTCCGCAACCTGACCCAGCATGATGGATGCGGAGCAATACTTCTCCTTGGACAGCTGGATGGCACGCTCCACTTTCTCGGCGGATAGTCCGTGTCCGGAGAGGCGGTATTGAAGGTGGATTGTCGTAAACACTTTTGGATCCGTCGGCGCGCGCTCGGCGTCGACCTCGACGACGCAATCAGTGACAAGCTCACGACCGCGTTTCAGGATGAGCACCACGTCGAATGCCGTGCAGCCGGCCAACCCCAGCAGCATGAGCTCCATAGGGCGGATACCGACATTGCGGCCGCCGCTCTCAGGCGCGCCGTCTAACACGATAGCGTGCCCGCTCCCGGATTCGCCCGTAAACATCATGCCCTGGACCCAGGACACGCGCGCTTTCATGCTGGTCATTTCGGTTCCTTGGATAGGCGCATCGGGCACCCTCATCGGCCAACCTGGCCGCTAGCGCATTGAGACGCCGTTCGCAATAGAGCTGACGGCGCCACTTTATAGGCAAAGGGCTTTCGCCCCTCGCTGAGTGTGGAGATATCGGATCAGCTCACCTTCGCGGGCTGCGCCACGATGCGCAGATAAGGCTTCGGTGCCTTCCAGCCGCCCGGATAAAGGCCCTTGGCTTCCTCGTCCGAAACCGAGCCTGCGATGATGACATCCTCGCCCTGCTTCCAATTGGCAGGGGTGGCGACCCGGTGCTGGGCCGTCAGTTGAAGGGAATCGATGACACGCAGCACCTCATCGAAGTTACGGCCGGTTGTCATCGGATAGACGAGGACCAGCTTGATCTTCTTGTCGGGACCTATGATGAAGACGTTGCGCACCGTCTGATTGTCTGCGGCCGTGCGCCCTTCGGAGGTTTCGCCTGCATTGGCCGGGAGCATGCCATAGAGCTTGGAAATCTTGAGGTCGGGATCCCCGATGATCGGATAGTTGACGGCTGCCCCTTGTGTCTCCTCGATGTCACGGGCCCAAGCCTCGTGCTTCTCGACGGGATCGACGGAGAAGCCGACGACCTTCACGCCGCGGCGATCGAATTCGGGCTTGAGCCGCGCCACTTCTCCCAGTTCCGTCGTGCACACGGGAGTGAAATTCTTCGGGTGCGAAAACAGCACTGCCCATGAATCGCCGATCCAGTCATGGAAGCGAATCGGACCTTCGGTCGTTACCGTTTCAAAATCAGGGGCAATCTGGCCGATTTGAAGTGTCATAGGAGGGATCTCTCTCCGTTACGCGTGGATTGGTCGCTGCATTTGCAAGGCAGGGTGCAATCGATTGGTCCGATCACGTGTGTTTCATCGCTTCGCTACCAGTCACAAGGCGCACGCTACAGATCCTCATCTCGACTTCAGCCATGTAATGCGAATGGAATCGTGCCGGAAGCTAACTTGAAGCAGGGAATGCACCTACTGGCAGGATCGGAGTTTCCGGCAGGAGAAGCACTAAGTCAATAAAAATGTTCTTTTTATAGAACAAGCGGAAATAAAATAGTTTGCCAGAAAGACCTTCTTTTGGAGAAGATTATTCTAAATAGGATTATTGTGGACCTGTTTGAGACATAAAAAAGCCTCTGCCGCAAATGCTCGAACGAATAAAAATTTATCCTCCGCTATTAACCCCGTTTCTAGTACAAACATACTGCAGCAACGGGGATGCGGTAGAACTTCATTCTATGAACCTGCAGCTGTGTACTACAAAAGAACACAGGACAGGAGGAAATCAACACAGCAAGCGGCCCAGGTCATTTGACACTTGTTCTTTTTAGCGGATATTTCTCTGCCCTGTTAGGAGCCATCGGTAGCTTGCTGCCTGCTCTCGCTTCGATCACAACCCGGGAGGGTAGAATGCAAGGCAATTCTCTAGAAGTCGCTGGAGTGAAAAAACATTCTCAGTTGCGGTCCATTCTGCCGGCTATCGGTTTGGCTTTCATGGGATGCACTGGCCTTCTGACGCTCTCCAGCACCGCATCGGCCCAGACGCAGTTGCTGAACGTATCCTACGATCCGACGCGGGAACTCTACCGCGAGATCAATCAGGCCTTTGCGGATGATTGGAAGGCAAAAGCGGGTGAGACCGTCTCGATCCGGACGTCTCACGGCGGATCCGGCGCTCAGGCTCGTACGGTCATCGACGGCATCGACGCCGATGTGGTGACGCTTGGCATTCCGTCCGACATTGATGCCATTGCGAAAGCGACAAAGAAGATCCCATCCGACTGGCGCAGCAAGCTGCCCAACAACTCGCTGCCCTATACGTCGACTGTCGTCTTTCTCGTTCGCAAGGGCAATCCGAAAGGGATCAAGGACTGGGACGACCTTGTGAAGCCAGGAGTCCAGGTCATCACGCCCAATCCGAAGACCTCCGCGGGCGGGCGCTGGAATTTCCTGGCAGCCTGGGGCTATTCGGAAACCAAGGACGGCAGTGTCGACAAGGCGAAGGCGTTCGTGACCGCCCTCTACAAGAACGTTCCGGTGCTCGATACGGGCGCCCGCGGATCGACCGTGACCTTCGCCCAGCGCGGTCTCGGGGATGTTCTTCCGGCATGGGAGAACGAAGCCTTCCTCGTCCTCGACGAATTCGGGCGCGACAAGTTCGAGATCGTGGTGCCGACGCTGTCGATCCTGGCGGAGCCGCCGGTCGCTCTCGTCGTGGGCAATGTGGACGCCAAGGGCACACGCAAGGTGGCTGAGGCCTTCCTCAACTTCCTTTACACCGACAAGGCACAGGCGATCTTTGCCAAGCACCATTACCGGCCGATCAAGTCCGAAGCCGCCAAACCGGAGGATCTCGCGGCTTTGCCGAACCTGAAGCTGTTCACAATCGAGTCGCTCCAGGGCAACTGGGACGACATCCAGAAGAACAACTTCGATTCCGGCGGGCTCTTCGATCAGATCAGCAAGCGCTGACCATGAGCTCTGCGTCCTATCTGCGTCTCAAGCAAGCGAGCGTGCTGCCGGGCTTCGGCGTCACGCTCGGTTACACGCTGCTGTACCTTGGATTGCTGGTGTTGCTGCCGCTCGGCGCGCTGGTGGTGAAGGCCTCAGGAATCGGGATCACCGGTATTGCTGCGACTGCCACCGAGCCCCGGGTCGCTGCGGCCCTCGAGACGAGTTTCAGTGTCTCCCTGCTTGCTGCAGGCGTCGCTTCTCTCTTCGGCCTCCTGATTGCCTGGGTTCTCACCCGCTACGATTTCCCGGGCCGCAAGCTCATCGATGCCATTGTCGATCTGCCTTTTGCCCTCCCAACGGCTGTCGCAGGCATTGCACTTGCCGCGCTTTACGCACCGAATGGCTGGGTGGGATCGCTTCTGGAGCCTCTGGGTCTCAAGGTGGCCTATACGCCCTTAGGGATCTTCATTGCCCTGGTATTCATTGGGCTGCCTTTTGCCGTGCGCACGGTCCAGCCACTGATTGCGGAAATCGAGCACGAGCTGGAGGAGGCCTCTGCTACCCTCGGCGCTTCGCGCTGGCACACTCTTTGGAAGGTTCTCCTGCCTCCGCTTCTTCCCGGCGTGCTGACGGGCTTCGCATTGGCCTTTGCCCGCGCGGTCGGAGAGTACGGATCGGTGATCTTCATCGCCGGAAACCTGCCCTATGTTTCCGAAATCGCCCCGCTGCTGATCGTGATCAAGCTGTCGGAATACGATTATACCGGCGCGACGGTGATCGCGACCCTTATGCTGGCGATCTCGTTCTCAGTGCTTTTGCTGATCAACCTGCTTCAGGCTTGGAGCCGCAGGAGGTTCGGTCATGTCTGATCTCAGCGCCGCTCTCCTCCCACCGGTTTCATCGCAGCAGAGCGTCGTGACCGAGCAGAAGCTCATCCGGCGGCTGGCCATCACGATTTCCCTCGCCTTCCTGCTTCTGTTCTTGGTTCTGCCACTCGTCGTCGTCTTCGCCGAAGCCTTCAGGCGAGGGCTCGGGGGCTTCCTTGCCGCTTTCCAGGAGGCCGATGCGCTGGCGGCGATCCAGCTGACATTAACAGTCGCTGCAATCGCGGTGCCTCTGAATCTCGTATTCGGTCTCATGGCGTCCTGGGCCATCGCCAAGTTCGAGTTCAAGGGCAAGAGCCTGCTGATCACCCTGATCGACCTGCCGTTTTCCGTCTCGCCGGTCGTGTCGGGCCTGATCTACCTGCTTCTTTTCGGCGCGCAGGGATTGTTCGGACCTTGGCTCATGGCGCATGGCATCAAGATTGCCTTTGCATTGCCGGGGATCGTCTTGGCTACGATCTTCGTGACATTTCCCTTCGTGGCACGCCAGCTCATCCCTCTCATGCAGGAGCAGGGAACGGCAGAGGAAGAGGCCGCCCTGACCCTCGGGGCCAGTGGTTGGCGCACGTTCCTGACGGTGACGCTGCCCAACATCAAATGGGGGCTGCTGTATGGCGTCCTCCTGTGCAACGCGCGCGCCATGGGCGAGTTCGGTGCGGTTTCTGTCGTGTCGGGCCACATCCGCGGCTTGACCAACACCATCCCGCTTCATGTGGAGATTCTCTACAATGAGTACAACTTCGTTGCGGCCTTTGCCGTTGCCTCGCTCCTCGCTGGCCTCGCCCTCGTCACCTTGGCGCTCAAGTCTTTCCTCGAGTGGCGTCACGGAGCCGATCTTGCCGGTGGCTCATCCCATTGAGCGGAGCCAGGCGGTCGATATCCGCATTGCAGGCGTGACGAAGCACTTCGCGGGTTCGGCCGCGCTTCACGATGTGCATCTGGATGTCCGTCCCGGAGAACTCCTGGCGCTGCTTGGCCCCTCGGGTTCCGGAAAGACGACGCTCCTGCGCATCATTGCCGGATTGGTGGAGGCCAATCGGGGGCAGGTCTTCTTCGGTGGTCTGGATGCCACCACTTTGCCGGTGCAGAAGCGTCAGGTAGGCTTCGTCTTTCAGCATTATGCCCTGTTCAAGCACATGAGCGTTGCCGACAACATCGCCTATGGTCTGAAGGTGCGCGAGCGCGCAAACCGTCCGTCTAAGCACGAGATCCGGCGCCGCGTTTCCGAGCTGCTCGATCTGGTTCAGCTCTCTGGCTACGAGAGCCGGTTTCCGTCGCAGCTCTCCGGCGGCCAGCGCCAGCGTGTGGCCTTGGCGCGAGCGCTCGCTGTCGAGCCGCGCGTCCTGTTGCTCGACGAGCCGTTCGGGGCCCTTGATGCCAAAGTGCGCAAGGATCTCCGGGCGTGGCTGCGTGACATCCACGAGCGCACCGGAAAGACGACCGTCTTCGTCACCCACGATCAGGATGAAGCCCTGGAATTGGCAGACCGGGTCGCTGTCCTTAACCGCGGACATCTCGAACAGGTTGGTAGCCCCGATGATGTCCAGGATCATCCCGCAACGCCGTTTGTGATGACCTTTCTCGGTCAGGCTGCTCGCTTCAATGCCGAAATCCGCGACGGGCGGGTGCTGGTGAACGGAAAGCTTGTTCCTGTAGCTGCACCGAAATCGACCATTGGACAGGCGAGCCTCTATTGCCGTCCATGGCATCTGAAGCCGGTACACGCCGGCCATGGACATCATCAGGGCCTCATCAGTGGCGTTCGGCGCCTTGGGTCCATGCGCCGGATCGAGGTGACGCAAGCTGATGGAACGAGACTCGAGATCGAGGCTCCTCTTGTGACGAACCTAAGGGTTGGCGAGGAGATCGGTCTCGACATCCAGGACGGTGTGATCTTCCGGGAGGGCTGAGAGTGCCGGCATCAGGCACTGACTGGTTTCGTGCTGACAGGACAAGCGAGATGCGCCGGCAATCTGCTGACGTGAAACGGTGGCTGCCCCCTTCCTATCCATCCTCACACCGTAACTTGACCTTAGCTGGGGCAACCAGCGACACCCTTTGTGGAAGGCTGATAGTTGATGAGCACCGCTCGCGTCTTTCTGCTCGCTCCCTCCCTTGCTCGTCTGATCGAGAAGGAGAGGGGAGGCTACCGCATCCGGCAGGGCTACTTTCCGGATCGCTCGGGCCGCGGCACTCATGTGCAGATCGAGGGCGAGACGGGTCAGCTCATCCTGGTCGCCAATCAACCAGCCGGCCCAGTCGAGCAGGCTACGGACATCCCCCGCTCTCACGCAGAGGCTCTGCTGGAGCTGACTGCTGGACGGGTGGAGTACCTGAAGGTCAGCCTGAATATTGACCCTCAACCGGTCACTCTCCGCCGTTTCCTCACACCGGGACCGCTGGATTTAATTACGGTCACAGTTGAACAGACCCGCATGTTTCAGCCGCTGGCCTGGTTTGGCCCGGAGGTCACGGGGAACCCTGCTTACCAGGCCCGCTCCATGGCTCTGGCCGGGCCCCCTTCCGCGCCTGAGGTTGAGGTTACAGACACGGCGCTCCATAGCCTGCTCGATACCCTGGATGGCCGCTTTGGAGCCCAACAGCCACAAGCGGCGGCTCCTCAGCCTGTTGCACCCTTGAAGTCAGCTGAGGCTGAGGCCGAAGCAGACGACGAGCAGGATCTGAACGACCTTGAAATCGAGGATAGCGTCATCCGGGAACTCGCCCGATCCCTGAGCCCTCGCGGGCGCTGATACGTCCGATGTGCGCTGAAATTCTCGGTGGGGCAGACGGCCGCCCCTGCGGAGCGGCCCGATTGAGCGCATGCGGCCCTGATTAGGACGTCTTCAAATCCACGGCCGATTCTTTGCCGGTGCGGCGATCCGCCTGAACCTCATAGGAGATCTTCTGCCCTTCCGCCAAGCCGCGCAGGCCCGAGCGTTCGACCGCACTGATATGCACAAACACATCCTTGCCGCCGTCATCCGGCTGAATGAAGCCATAACCCTTCTGCTCGTTGAACCACTTGACTGTTCCTGTCGCCACGAAAATTCTTCCCTCTGTTGTGCAGAACTGCGAGAGGCCACATCCAAAACCCATACCGCTTTCGCGTTGGGCGGTGCAGCGTCTCAATACGAGGAGCATTCTAACTGCTCAGCGGATGCGATCAAGTCAGCTTGCTTCGAAAATGGGAAGACGCAGGCAGTTCAGAAAATCTAAGTGCAGCTCAGAGGCGCACTCGCAAGTCCTGCGCTCGCGTATGTGGCTGTATCAGCTGTAGCGATCCTCTAAATGCGCTCACAGCTGGAGCACCTTCAGAGGCTGGAACGATCGCTGACCGTCTGTGCTTTGCCACTCTACGAAGCGCCTAGTCACCGAAACAACTGGCTCGCGGTCAGCGCCGACAATGAGACCACAAACAGATATCATACTGTCTTATCCAACCGGCTCCCAGCAGCTACGTTTTTCTGCTGAGGATGAGACCATCAGGAGCATAGTGCAGAGTGACGCGCACTGTTCAAACGAAACGAGCATCCGACAAGACGAGTTGCACTTCTAAGGGAAAGAACGTTTTACCGCATCGAAGAAAATCCCGCTTCCAACTTGTCAACGGAGAGATTCTTCTCATCCTAAGCGTAGCTTGAGAGTAAAACGTCTTCAAATCGTGCGTTCTTTTAAAAGAACATTCTCGTTGACAGCTTGAGGGAGTACGGGCACCATAACTGGGCTGTTTGAACGTATTCACTACTCAAGCAGCCGCGGTGATTTGAAGTGAGCAGCTTGCGCCGCGACACCAAACGCTAAAGCGTCACGATGCGCACCATGTGCCTCGTGATCCGATCAAAGGATTGCGGTCATGATTGTTCCGTTGCTGAACCTCATCCTGCGGCACCCAGCGTGTCGGCTTCGCGACAGCCAGGATGGGTGTCGCCTCTGAAATCCTGCCCCTGATTCCGTCTTGAGAAAATTGCATCTGCCAGCTCCCTGCTGGCGGCAGGAGGCCTGCATCATGTCACATACCACGCATGTCATTGAAGTCGATGACGTTACAGCCGGGATCGTTGTTGCCACTGATGGCGGCTTCCGCTTCTTCGCTGCCGGTTTGGCATTCAAGTCGCTTGATCTGGTGATCTTTCCCTCAATCGAGGATGCCAGCCGGGCCGCACGCGCAAAGTTCACCAAGTATCGTCGCTAAACAATCCGAGATCAGCATGAACACCAAGGCTCTATTGATTACGGTCGTCGCCATTGTGACCACGCTCTTTCTCTCAGCATTCCGTGTGCAGGCCGCCAACGAAATTTCTCGTGTGACCATGGATCAGTTCAAGCGGAATCATGTTGGTCAGAGGCATTGCGAGACGATCCTGATCGTCTCGCGCCTGGGCACGGAACTGACGTAAGAGGTCGAACACGTCATCCGGTGTTTTGAGGTGTCCTGCCCGAGCCAGTTCAACATCTAGACTAAGCAGGCATCCACGACAACGAACCATATTTGAAACGGAATTAGAGACTGGGGTGGATTGCGACCCGGAACATCACTCGTGTCTCCCTTGGTTCCCATATTTCTCATTTGTCATGGGTTTTCTCTGCGAGATAGTCTGTCAGATCATTGCCTGACGTATTCAAGGTTCAGTCGCAACTTTTATTTCCGCTTACTCGCCACTGCGACTGAAGTCTCAAAGGCAGGGCAACGTGTTTAAGGGCAGGTATTTCGATTAGACAATGGTCGTTCTCTGCGTCCGTTGGTAGTTAGCCTAAAATCGGAGCCTGCAGAACTTGGAGGAGATGATGGCCGAGTGAGGCGTCGCTGTCCCGAGCGGCTCGGCATCGATGACAGCCAGATCAACCGAGAATCGATCCTATCCTAAGATATCGCAATCGGTTGCAGGATAAGTCAGAGCCCAAGCTGAAGTCGATCCGGATGTGATAAAGCCGCTATCTGAATGATTATATTGTGCAGGACCATCGGCGGATCAAACGCCGCATTCGTTCAATGCTCGGCTTCAAATCTCCGGCTAGCACTCGTGTGATCGTGGGCGAGATCGAGATGATTCAGATGATGCGCAAAGGGCAGGTAAAGTACGCCTGTCATTCGAACCTCTCACTTGCAGGGCAGTTCGAGCAGATCGCGGCATGAAGGTGTAGCAAAGTTCCCTTCCAACTCGTTAGCTCGAGCCCAAGTGTACGGGAGCACCCTAGCGGCTAGGGTCTGATCTGCCAGCCCAGAGCAGGCGGACTTATCTCAATCCATTTCGTTGGAGGTTGTCGTTTCCTCACCATTGCTCCGAACTAGAGACACAACCGAGGGAAGGGGGAGTCTATGACGCAGGTTGTCTAGAACGCGAACGCCCGCCAAAGAGCGGGCGAGAAATTTTGCTGCAGTGCAGATATACATTAGCCCAAGTCGGCTTGGCGAGCGATGCTGTCGATCTGAAAGCGCCTGATGCCGAGGTCATTGAGTTCACGATCGGAGAGCCTGGATAGCTCGTTGACTGTCGCGCGATAACGCCAGTAAGCCCGGAACTTAGCAAGGACGTGGGACACGAACATGAGGAACTCCTATCAATTCGCTAGTGTGAGGGCTGGTAGCTGCTGTTTTTGCCTGTGCGGTGCAACATTTATAACTGTGCGACGCAAAAAATTGCAGTGATGCTAAAATTGAGGCAGACATGCTCACGATGCATGCTGTTGTCATAAATTGTTAATCGGATTGCTCACGGGGCATCACAAGGGCGTTCTGTAGAAGGCTTCTTCTACCTCCATTCCTTTCTGACAGTGAGCAAGGAGGTGAGGCGCATAAAATCCGTTCAGAGGCTCTGTGGGAAGTAGGAGATTTTGTGCCGCAGCCAGTGAGAGGATCCTCTCCGGAAGGCTGCACCAAGCCCAATCAATGGCAGTGCAAGTTGAGCCGAGATCACGGATGGCCTTTGCACGCATGGGCAAGTAGGTGATCGGAGCCGGGTAGCGTAGCGGCCTGTTCGCCGTCTGGACAAAGATCCGCCATGCCCTTCAAGGTCCATGCGCTCGCCGTCATTGCATCCCAGACAGCGGCACAAAGCGGGGAACAAGGCCAGATATGACACTGCCCTGCGACAGCGCGGAAGCCTCACGGTGTAATTCTCCGCGGAACCGTTTTCCGCTTGGCAGGCCGCACCTCGCACCACACTGGCTGGTCAGCACAGGCCTGGGACCCGGCGGGCCCGGCGAGTGGCCGGCGGGAAGCATGATGTCCGCAGGCGCCGCTCCTGGCGCAAGCACCTATCGGTGTTGATGCAGACACCGGACAGATTCTCGCCTCAGAACTAACGACCAGCGAGGTTGACGATGGCACGCAGGTTGAGCCCTTGCCTGATCGGATGACAGCTCCTCTTGCTTCCCTCGTCGCAGATGGAGCCTACAATCAGGCCGGCGTCCACCGCACTGTCGTCGAGTGACACTCTGATATTGATGTGATCATTCCACCTCGATCAGCGGCAGGGTTGAGCGATCAGTAACAAGCGAACCTGGCCTAGCGTGATCGGCATCGTCAAAGCATCACGGACCATGGCTTGGCAGAAGAGGTCAGGGGACCCTCGATGGGCTTTGGTGAGGACCGCCGTCAGCCGGCCGAAACGAGTGGTCGGTGGAGCGCAACACTCGCGGGCGGGGCGGCATCCCGCGACCGAGATCGCCACTGCAGGTCGTGCCATCAGTTGTATGCTGGACCTGAGGCGACCGAAGTCCGTCCGCACTGCTGAAGCAAAGACATCCGGTGGGCTGAGGACGCTCACCGGCTGATCATGCAATACGGTCGACCAAGACCAAAAGGCCGTGACTCGCTTTTTGAAACGAACTCTTGTTAACATCTTCCCCGGCCTTGAAAGGCGGGGATTTTCAGGGTGACAGCTTACGCCGCCACCTTTCGAGTTGACGCTTCGTCCGGGTGCTTAGAGCAAGAACCGTCCACGTCCCGTAACGGTGTGTTCCACCGCCGTAAAATGTTCCGCGCCGCGTTCACATCGGCATGGAGTTCAAAGCCACAGGCGACACACCGGAACACCGCTTGGCTCTTGCGGCTCTCAGGATCGCCATGCCCGCAGGAGGAGCACTCCTGCGAGGTTCGTCTCGGATCGGAAAACGCAGCGTGGCCTCCGCGTTCTTCCAGCTTGTACTCAGTCAGACGCACGAGCTCGCCTCAGCCCCGATCGAGGATGGCCTCGTTCAGCCCAGCCTTCTGCCGGACGTTGCGACTTGGCTCCTCTATGGTTCCTCTCGCACTCGCCGTCATGTTCCGGATCTTGAGATCCTCGAACACGACCACCGAGAACCTCCCGGCCAACGCCTTCGAGGTTTCGTGCTGCCAGTGGCGCCGGATCCGGGCAATTCGGGCTGAGATCCGCGCAGCCTTCAGCTTTACTCGCCGATTCCGCGTCGATCCGAGCCGGCCGCGGGCAACCGCTCTCTGAATTCGCTTCCGCTGCCGTTTGAGCACGTTTATGCGCTCCATCGGCAGTGACATCATCTCGCCGGTCGACAGTGTGATCGTGTTCGCGATGCCGACATCTCCGCCCACCGCTGGACCGTGATGAGCACCTACTGCTCGCTCGTACTCGCAGCAGAACGTCACCTGCCATCGGCCCGCTTTCAGCGAAATGGTGACGTTCTTCAGCACGCCTGGCAAATCCCGTGTGCGGCGGAACTTGACCCAGCCGAACTTCGGCAGCTTTACCGCTGCCCACTTGGCGTTGAGCGCCTTCACCTCGCACTCACGGCCCTGAAAGCGGATCGTATCGTTCATACCGCGCTTCCGCGGCGTCGGATATTTTGCTCTGCCGGCGAAGAAATTCTGATAGGCCTTATCGAGGTCCCGCAACGCCTGGTGCTGCGCCGTCTGAGACACCGCTGCGATCCAGTCGAACTCCCGGCGCAAGGCCGTCAGCTCCCGGGCCTGGGCCACATAATTGAGCTTACCGCCGGTGGACCGCTTGAAGTTTCGGTAGTGATCTCGCCGCTGTTCCAGTCCTAGGTTATAGACCAGACGGCACACGCCGATGCCCTGCCGGAGGAACACGTCATGGCTCGAATCGGGGTAAAGCTCAAAAACAAAGCCGCGCCGGAACAGCATGGCTTTGTTCTACATACGTTCGCCCCAGTTAGCAAGAAGGGCGGCATTCCTCCCCAGGGCTAAAGGCCAGGGTTTCCTGCCGAAGAAACGATGAAAGGATCTACTTGATCGGTCTCGGCTCGAGAAATCTCGATCCTATGACCGTTCGGGCGATTGAGGCCCTCAACAAAGTCGACATCTTCTTTATGATCGACAATGGCTCTCCCATCAACGAACTTATCGAAGTCCGTAAAGAAATTTACCGTCGCTTCATCGTGGATCTGACCAGTTGCATCGTCCGCAATTCCTACATCTACTGGGTGCCTATTGCGGTATGCCGGACGAAACGATCAGCATGATCATCGTGGGTAGAATTGAGAAGGTCGCGGATTGGATCGGGAATGTCCATCAATCGCTCCGCGAGGAAAAGGACTGGATCATGGACATATACCTCTTGAAGCAGGAGGGCCAAAGCATGATCGCGCGTCAGCCATGTCTATGTGCGAACGGCCTTCGCCAAAATGCCTTCTGACGACCCGACATGGCGGCAAGATGTCGATGCTCTGGTTTTCAGGCCGGAAGGGCACCAGGGCGGCTGCTTCGTCCACCGGCTGGCATTCCGCTCTTTGATTAAAGTGGCTTCCCGGGACAGCTGCGAGGCCTTTTTTGGGTCGCATGAGGATGCCTTCGAACGGGCGGCCCAAGCGAAGATTCAAAGGGCGGGCGTTCCGAGCACGCAGAGCTTCCATCTGACAAGTCGTGATATCAGACGAGCTCTAGCGGAAACTGCCAATCCCTCGTCGTCTTTGCGTTTGTGATTTGGTGGAATGGGGTTATAGCTAAGGTGTCGGTTCCCTTTGGGGAAAAGTAGGGAATGCGGTGCGGGCTGTCTTTCGCCCAACGCCGCGGCTGCCCCCGCAACTGTAGACGGAGAGTGTTCCTCGACGCGCCACTGGATTCCCCTGGGAAGGCAAGAGGAAACACGCTGATCCGTGAGCCAGGAGACCTGCCGGCGTCAGAATCTTCGCAAGGTCCTCGGGTGGAGGACAAAGGATGAACCATGAATACTCAGCAGACTTCACTCCCGATTCAAGCATCGGTTACGTCGGCTTCCCGGCTGGCCCAGATCGGTCTTGCAGCTTTCCTCGGCCTTTTCGTTGTCGGGGTCGCCGGCTTCTCACATATCGAGGCCATCCACAACGCGGCGCATGATGTGCGCCACTCGCTTGCATTTCCCTGCCACTGAGGGGCAAGGGCGATGGCCATCTTTCGTAACATCGTCTTCATCGCCGCTCTCGCCGGACTCGTCGCGGGCGTTGCGATGACCGCCATGCAATATGCCGGCACAGTCCCACTGATCTTGAAGGCCGAAACCTTCGAGAACGCCGGGCTGGCTCATGAACATGCCGCAGTGCCGAACGCGGGGGCTCCTCATTCGCACGACGAGGATGAATGGGCTCCGGCAGATGGCTTCGAGCGCTCGGCCTACACCGCTCTTGCCAACGTAGTGACAGCTGTTGGCTTCGCACTCTTGCTTGTCGCCGCATCCGAGGTAACGGGTGGAATGACTGGCTGGCACCAGGGAGTGTTCTGGGGACTAGCAGGGTTCGCTGTGTTCACCTTGGCGCCCGGCCTCGGCCTTCCGCCTGAATTGCCGGCCATGCCCGCTGCGGAACTGGACAAGCGCCAGATCTGGTGGGTCGCAACCGCATTGGCGACAGGCATTGGCCTTGCCTTGCTAGTGTTCAAGCGATCCTTGCCGCTTGCTATTCTGGGCATTGCACTCATCGGTGCGCCGCATCTGATCGGTGCACCGAAGCCCGACAGCTTCGAGAATCCGATTCCTGCGGGTTTAGCCCATGATTTTGGTGTGATGGTTTCTGTAATCAGCTTAGTTTTCTGGGTGGTTCTCGGAGGAACCGCAGGATTCATCCGCTCACGGGTACGCCAGATGGTGTGACGAACGGCGGCCCCATCCTGAAGCAACCATGCGAATGGGGGGTGCTTCGGGTAGGATTATACGCAATGTCCGAGAAATGGCCTGACCTGCCTTCCTAACAGTACCCATTCGGGGTGTTGTCTTCATGTCAAGTGGGCTCGGGTCCGGAATTGTCGTTGGATCAGCCAGCGCATCAGCCCCAAGGCGGCGAGGGCCCCGAGGACCTGCGCGACGATGAACATCGGCACGTTGCCCGGCGCGATCCCGGCGAAGGTGTTCGTCAGGCAGCGTGCGATCGTCACGGCTGGATTGGCAAACGAAGTCGAGGCGGTGAACCAGTAAGCCGCCGTGATGTACAGGCCGACTGCGAAGGGAATGGCCTCGATCCGGAACCGGACGATCGTCAGGATCGTGACGAGCAGCCCGAAGGTGGCGACAGCCTCAGCAAACCACTGCGCCGGCCCGGTCCGGGCGGTTCCGGCGAGCTGGAGCAGCGGCAGGTCGAACATGCCGTGGGCCACGAGCGTGCCGAGGCAGCCACCGACAATCTGGCGAGCGTGTACCAGCCGACCTCCGGCCAGGGGAGGGCGCGGGTGAGGCCTATGACCAGCGACACCACTGGGTTGAAGTGGGCGCCGGAGATCGGCCCGAGGCCTAAGATCAGCACCACCAGGATCGCCCCGGTCGGGATCGTATTGCCGAGCAGGGCCAGCGCTACGTTCCCGCCCGCGAGCTTGTCGGCCATGATGCCTGAGCCGACGACCGTGGCGACGAGCAGGCCGGTCCCGAGCGCCTCGGCGGCGAGGCGCTGCGCGGGTGGAAAGGTGTCGGTCATGAGCTTGCCACCCGCCGCCCGTGCTCGTCCACCACGCGCTCGCCATCCTCCTTGACGAACTCGCCCTGCTGCTGCGGCAGGAGATCGAGCACCGCCTCCGACGGCCGGCACAAGCGCACGCCCTGCGGCGTGACGACGATGGGCCTGTTGATGAGGATGGGGTGCGCCATCATGGCGTCGAGGAGCTGATCGTCGCTCACGGCCGGATCATCCAGACCGAGTTCCTTGTAGGGCGTGCCCTTCTTGCGGATGGCCTCGCGCACCAGGATGCCCATGCGGTCAATGAGCTGCCGCAGCAGGAGCCGGGACGGTGGCGTCTTCAAATACTCAATCACGTGCGGCTCGATGCGGGCGTTGCGGATCAGGCCGAGCGTGTTGCGCGACGTACCGCAGTCCGGGTTGTGGTAGATGATCACGTCCATGGGAAGCCTCAGATGAAGGGGCGGTCGAAGGGAAATACGGTTGCGGGGTCGCGCCCTCCAGGCGCCCGATTACCCCCAGGTGATGGGTGAGGGCGATCTGGTCGAGGCTCGCCATCGGCAGCGCCAAGAAGGTGGAGATCCGGTTCCTGAGGACCTTGAACGCTTGGGCAAAGGCGCGCTCCGTCTCGATATCGGTGCCCTGCATTGATGCGGAATCCTCGATGCCTCAGTGGGCGGAGGCCGGATGGCCGGGCCAAATCGGACAAGCCTCGCCGGCGGCGCTGTCGCAGACCGTAGCGGGAGCCTTAGATCCGCTCTATGACAGAGCGATGACGTCCTGGAAGACGGCGTCGCGGTTTGACGTCGCGTTCATGCCAGCCGTGAAACGGTACTCGATCTGGACGACCGAGAGCATCACCAGCAAAGCGGGTTCAGCAGACATCATGAAAGTGTACGAACTCTCTGAACGATTCTGTCGCGGATTTTCGGTGAAGGCAGACAGACAGCTAATTCATCCTCTGGTCTTACGCAGCCAAGATGTCGAACTGCTCGCTGCATGAACGCCTGCCAGGTATCGTTCCAGCTACTACACGTTCCATCTTTGCGGCTCTAGGCCAGATTTGCGATACAGCCCTGTTCGCCCCAGGTAATACTCAATAAGCCCAGCTCCTCGCCTTCATGACCAGAAAATCGCGGAACACCTGCAGGCGCGCCACCGAGCGCATTTCCTCCGGGTACACGAGATAGGTGTCTAAATGGGGCCAATCGAGATCTCGAAGGATCCGCACGATACCCGGTGCTCCCTCCATCGCGTAAGCCGACGCCATACCAATGCCGGCCCCAGCCTGGAGGGCGTGCTTCAATGCCATGCTGTCATTGACCACCAGATGCGGCTCACGGGGATTACTGGCGTCACGTCCTAATGAGATGAGTTGATGCATGTCCAGGATGTAATCCGGTTGATGACCTCCCAGACAGACGACCCGGTGACGGTCGAGATCCTCTATGCCTTTCGGTTCCCCCACCTGCTCGAGATAGGAGCGTGAGGCGTAGGGATAGTATTGAACCGTGAAGAGCCGCCGCTGGATCAAATCAGCCTGGATCGGCTGCCGTAGCCGGACGGCGATGTCGGCTTCGCGCATGGCGAGGTCGAGTTCATCATTGGTCAGGATGAGCTCGATCTGAATCTCAGGGTATAGATCCAGAAACTCGGAGATCCGTCTGGCGAGCCAGGTCCCACCAAGACCCACCGTCGCTGTTACCTTGAGGTGCCCGCTTGGGCTCTCTTTGGTGTCCTTCAGGTGCGCGTGTGTTGCCTCCAAGCGCTTCCAGACGTCACGGGCGCTGCGAAACAGAACATCACCGTGCTCGGTCAGGATCAAGCCCCGGGCATGACGATGAAACAACTTCACCGTCAGATCGCGTTCGAGGGCAGCAATCATCCGGCTAATGGATGATTGGTTCAGTCCGAGTTTCTCGCCGGCCCGGGTAAAGTTACCAGCCTGAGCCACTTCATAGAACAGCCGAACTTTCTCCCAGTCCACAGCAAATCCCCTTTGGCAGCTCTCCTAGCGTGTGGCTGAGGCGGCGCCAAGCTGTAATTCCTACACTGAGCGCCAGATCGTCGTGGGTCATCCCTAGACCCACCTTGATGCGGGAAGCAAAGGGACAGGTCCTCGAGCGGACTCGGGTTCTAAAAGCCGGAGTTCGCATTCGTATGACAGGCTTCACCGACATGCTTGGAGCTGCTTCATTGAAAGCGCAGAATGCACACTGGTGTTGCGGCTACAGTTCATGCTGCCATATGGCTCACTGACCTTCAGGTCCTATCGCTCGCAGGTGCTGTCCGCAAAGATTTGTAATAGCCGCCGTGCTTGGCCTAAGCGAGCCAGTTGTTGCCGAAGGGCACCGCGATGAGTGGCTGCTGCGCCCTGGCGCTTCCCGCACCCCAAATGGTCGCGGACTTTTAGGAATCGTCCCGGAACGCTAAGGTACAGCCCGTCTCCCTCTGGCCACTTTCAAGGCAAGTCGCTGAAGGACCGAATGACCCGGATCCCACTCCCTTCAGCTCCTTCTGGTGCCTGCCCCTCGAAGGTGTCATGCGGCTTGAGACTGCTCATGTCGAAACCCGTCACCCGTTCAATTCGCTGCAGGGAGGCGAGATATTCATCGACTTCCGGGGCTACTTCCGAGGCCTTGTTCTCCCGCAACGTGGTGCGCCGGCGCTTGAGGAGCTTCTCATGACTAGCAAGAAACCCGGTCACGCGAGGCTCGCCATCAATCATCCGAATGACGACCTTCCAGAATGTCAGTGGAACGAAAATGCCCTGGTCATTGAGATCGTCATAGCTTGGATCGTCCTGGCTGAATACAGGACCCTGGAGGACCGTCATGCGCGATCGGTCCATGGTGGCGCCAAACTCAAGATAGTATCGCTCAATCCCCTGCCAGAACTTGAGTGATTGGTTGAACAGCCAGTGCTGAGGCGTACAATTGGTTCGGTGAAACGTGTCCGCGTTGGCGCGAACCGCCTTGGTCGGGGTGCCCCAAGTCGGATCGGTCCGGCGGGTCAGATGACCTCGGTCAAAATAGGTGCTGTTCGCCGAGTAAAAGCTTTGCCCAACGTAATGCGAAGGGTCCATGCGTGGATCGTCGTACCAGGTCTCTCCCTCCGCCCCGATCTCGCTCGGCAGTCCGGTTTCGCGATCAATGTCGATGTAGGTAGACCCGTCGATGTTGGTTGCCGTGAGGAAGGAAAGTCGGCGATCGGCATTCATGATGACGCTGAAATGTTGATACTTCAGTTCACCCGTCTCATGGTTTGGCTCATCCGGATTGAGTGGCGCAATGTCGTCTTGGACGGGCGCGACGATGGGGGTGAGAGGGAGTTTAAAACCCGGCAGAAATCCTGGGTCGTAACCACGCCTGTTGGTATAATTACGATCAAGGACAACCCTCTCAGGACCTCTCTCAGTGTCGACCTGTACCGAGGAGGCAGCGCTGGACACACTTTCTGGAGGTGACAGCTGGCGCCTCTCGGAGCGCACGACAGGGGCTAGCGCGGGAGAGTCAACTGCATATCCTGGTAGTCGGATAGCGACCTCCAGCGGAATAATCAGGGTAGCCTCGGATGCAGACGCCTTAATTGAGTTCCCCATCGTGCGCTCTCCTCCGGAACCAATGTTCGTTTCTCCCTCGGGTGAACTGATCTCTTGAGGATGCGACGGCGGCGTAGCGTCTAGGGCTTCCAGCAGGAGACGACGTTGCTCACCATCGGCCATCTTTGGCAGAGAGGCTCGCAGGTGTTCGACAATCCTGCTAATCCGCACGCCTTCGTTGACCGTGATAGGGACTTCCTGCCCATCGACCGTGCGCATTTCCAGGAATGGCTTGCCCCAATGGTGCAGAGCGACAACTTCCCACGCATCATTGAAGACCGGCGATCCTGACGATCCGCCTTCTGTATCGGCCTCATAGTGAAGGACGCGGTCGAGCCGACCCATGATACGGTTTTCGCGCAGCACGATTTTCTTGTGCCAACCGTTAGGGTGCTGGACGATGTTAACGGCAGCACCTTTGGCGTGCTTATCGGGCCGATCACTAAGAGGGCAGAAGCCCTGGTCGGCGAGGCTCCCGCGCCCATGCACGCGATCCCCCACGGCTACTAACGTGAAATCGAGATCCTTCCAGCCGACGGTGTAAAAGAAGAGGTCAGGTCGCAGTTTGAACACAGACGGTTCGACGGCTGCCAGTCGCTCGCCGCGCTCAAAGTTGAACATGATCCATGCCGCCGCAGCCGTTTCCTCATCAAGCAGCACGTGATTATTCGTGATGAACAGGCTGGGACTGATCATGAACCCAGAGCCAAGTGAGGTACGACCCTCGTCACCGACGATGTGGGCCACGGAACGGGCCGCCCGGGCTCCCAACGTGAGGAACACAGCGTCGACGAAATCAGCGGTGTCACCCTGGGTGGTCTCCGCACCTTCAGGCACCGGTTGGTCCCGAGCCGCCATTCGGCGGGCGAAGCCTTCGCGACGGAGATCATCCTCTTCAGCATAGCGGGCCTGTCCCTTGGCGATCAGGCGCCGTGATCGACTCCGTTGATCCCGGGTTGTCGCAATGCGTTCGGTAACGAGTTGATCTAGCTCTGCCCGGTTCATCCCTCACCCCCTTCTGCCGCTTGAGTTAAAACTGCCTCTTGACCTGATAATGGGTAGGATCCGCGCCTGCTGGAAAAGTTCAAGTGGTGTGTATGTCCGGCGATGAGGACAGGTCACAGCCACAAAATGCTTTCTGCTTCATTGGCCCGAGCCCTTCGGATCAATGCTATTGAATCCTTCGATGCTTGTAAGTTCGCCCTTAATCCGAAAATAGGTATGTTCGAAAATATTAAACCTGCAAAGATCGATGGGTGTAACGTCCGACGCGACGAGGGGAGGGATCGCCTTGCTCTCCTCCAACTCCACGGCAACAAGCTCAAAGCAGAAGAATCGCTCAACGTCCTCTCTGTTTTTCGAGAGTGAGCCTGTCGTTGTGCCCTTGCCACCCATCTGCATTGCCTCAGCGCTATGACGAACTGGTGAACCGCGGCAGGCGTCGCCGCTTGATCCGTGAGGCATTGAGAGTTCCCTCAATGCGCCCAATGCCTGTTAACGTGGTAACACCCGATCCGATCAACTGTAACAGGCTGTGGCATGTCCCATGATGTATCCGGCCGGCTGGTGCGAGATTCTCTAAGCACCCATGTCTTCAAACACGGTTTTGGACAGGGCGAACATTATGAGCCTGCCGATGCCTTGGGTTCATGATCGCGCCATGAAATCCGTCGGACGACGAGCACCGCATCGGCAGCCCAGGAGGTAGGCGAGATGCAACCACCTCGCATTCGTTTCGGGATCTGTTCGTCGACCGCTCCTGGCTCGTGAGCCAAGAGCTAACCAGTGTGATCGCTGTGGCGGTCCCTAAGCCACACGGCTGAAGCGCTGCGCCGTTTGCTCAGCTCGCGTTGTTATGGTCCGGGTCGCCTCATCGGCCACTTGGATCGTCAGTTCCGCCATGCGGCGGCTGGTCTCGAGGGTCTGTTCCAGGTTGTCGCGGATGAGGGTGCTTTGGGTCGCGATCAGATCGGCGACTGACCGACAGCGCGCGAGTTGGTCCAGGCCATCGAGATTCCGCTGCAGGCGCTTTCGGCTTAGTTCGAGCCATTCGTGGGAGACACCTTGAATCCCGCAGGCCAGGGCGGTGCCGGATTGGGCCACCGCGCGGAGGTTCTCCGAGGTTTGCCCGGTCAGATCATGTGCATCCCCATTCGGAAAACCGAAAAGCCGCATGGTCTGGCTGGTCGAGCGGCGCGCCACCTCCGAGACGGTGCCAAGGCTACTCTCCACCGCCTCCTGCATGGTGCGGACCATGGTCTGGGCTCCCTCGATACCAGCCCTCATGGTATCCGCCACGTCATCCGTCACGCGCCGGACAGTTTCAACCTGCTCGTGGGAACTCTGAGCCCCGGCTCGCTTGGTCTCGTCAATGCCTGCCATGTCACCCTCCACTTGTTCGACGACCGCCTTGGCTTCCGCGTCGCTCAAGACCTTGAGCACGGCGGGAAGCAGTTCCTTCTTGTCACCCCGGATATGCTGCTGGAATACTCTTTTCAGCTCGGCCACCTTGCCGAGGAACTCGCTACTGTTCTTGGACATACGCTCCAGGTCTGCCAGGAGCGCACTCGTTTCGTCGTTGTCGCTGGTGGCGTCGCACGGGAGGTCATCCATCCCATGCCGCCTCAGGACTGGAAAGAGATGCTGCTCCTGCAGATTGGCCAGAAGCTTCAACTCTTCCTTCAGGTCTACGAATAGCCGCTCCCGGGTTTTGACCGCGTTATCGGACGTGGCGAGCAGCTTGTCGAAGAGTTCGTTAGCCTTGTCCGGTGGTGTCCGACCGAGCCGTCCGTTAGTTGCCATCTTTCCTCACAACTCGTCAAAGGATTGCCTTGCGCTGTGCGCCGGAATCGCGGGGCTTGGAAGCTGGTGATGCTGAATACTGGCTGATCCGGAAATCCTGAGGTGTGTTCACAACAGCAATATGACAAGGACGTTGGATTTCTCCGTAGGGATGCTCCGCCACGCCACGCCACGAGATCGAGGCGGGCCTGGAGAAACGGCTATGTTCGCCTTGGACGGTGCAATGGCATTCGCAGCCGTAGCCAAGATTCGCAATTGGCTTGTGGGGTCGAGATCAAGACGGACCGCCGGTGAAAATGGGTGACCTGAGACGAATGAAGCAGGACCTGAAGGCACCCCGACACACTCTAATTTCGGCGGCTGCGGTGATGGTCCCTGCCCCAGACAACGGGAAAGACCGTCCCACCTGCCATTGGCGGTCACCAAGAGTACCACCTCATGCTCAAGGACCTTTCTGTCCCAGCATCCGAGAAAGGAACGACCGGGTGCTGATTTCAGTGCAGCCGCATAGAAAAAGTCCCTCGCGCGCACGCCATATGAGGGGCAAAGTGAACACAATAGGAGTATGTGAGCAATCTAAGCCGCACAGGCGGGACACTTACGCTCCGTGACAGCAGTGAAACAAAGAAGAACCCCTCACGCCCCATTATCGCGTAAGGGGTTCTACGCAACAGAAGGCCGAGCCCCCGCAGCCTTCGAATCATTCATAGCAGATACAGGCATATGATTCCAATGCTTGGCAAACCAGACATGGCGCTTAGGCGGAGCTTTCGTGTCCTTGATCGTTTAGGACGCCAGCGGCCAGAACACCGAATTCCTGGAGCACCGCGGCCACCGAATGCGACTTGCCCAGAGCGCATTGAGTGGACGGCGGTCGTGACGCAGCCGAAGCAGCGCACGGTGCTGATCATGGCACCGGATCCGGGCGACGCTGCGGAGCAAGCAGCCTAATGCTGACGATCGAGGCCTGCACCTTTGGACTGTCTGCCGAGACAATGACGGTTTAGATCTGGCTTGGAGTTACGTAGATCGCCTCTGGCTTCCGGCCGCTGAAAAAGACATCCTGTTCATGCTTGGACATCGTCAGTATGGCGCGGGCCTCACATTTAACCCACCATTCCTCAGACCAGGTGCTGTCGGGTTGGCCGGTAAGCACGGAGGTAGCGGCGGTATCGCGGCAGTAATGGCAAGCTCAGATTCCTGAGGGGTCTGACTTATTGAAGCGGACTTTGGACCTCCGCAGGATCGCCTTGACGTGCTCTTTCACTACTTTCTCGTCGATGGCTAAGCTGCCAGCAATCTGGGAGTTTGTCTTCCCTGCAAGTCATGAAAGAAGAACCTGAGCTTCCGGCCCCGACAACGTCGATGCCGGATCGCGCCGTGGGTGAGCCGTCAAACGGCTTGGCGCGGCTGTCTTTGATCCTGACGACAGTTCTGGTTCGCATCCGAGAAGCGCCAATCAACGGTGACGGAGACAAGCCTATGGGGGCAGAAGAGAGCCGGCGGCAGAGCCGCGCGGTTAACCACCGCACACCACGCCTACCACGACACATCATCGAGCATATTGGGCAGGTTCTGCGAAATCGCTACCGAGAGGACCTGCTCATTCCTGTCCCTCCCGCGATGCTCACAGCGCTGGAAATGGACGATGAGGACACCGCCTTGGCGCCGCCGGAACAGAGGAAGGAAACATAGGGGAAGTCCGATGAGGAGTCCAGGAGGGCAGCCCATTCGTGCCTATGCCGGGACTCGTCGATAGCTGTCGTTGATAGGCCGCTGATGTGGGGGTGAGCTGATTTGCCGACGGGCACAAGCCGCCCGACATGGGCGCGGCAGCATGCCGTACTTTTGGCTAGAGAACACCCGAAAGTAAATGCCCCGGCGGAGAAGGCGGGCGGGCCTCTCAGCCAGGGCGTACGTGACATTGTCGAGCCGAAGGCATGTCACACCCGGGAGATTACGACCTTGCCTCTCACGGTCAACAAGTGGGTTAAGAGTAATAGTTATTGAGACGGCTTGGGTGCAGTTGAAACACCGGCGGTCATGGATAGGATCGAATAGCCCAGCCAAGCTCCGGCACAGTTCAAGATCACCCAAGCCGTCTCTATAAAATAGAAGCGCCCCGGCTGAGGGCTGTCTAAACCTCAACCAGGGCGTCAGCGGAGGAGGATATCTCCGCCCCGGATCGGGATGTTTCGCGTCACGCCCGGTGAGAGCATCCTGAGGTGACAGAGTAAAGAATTCGTTGCGGCTCAAGAGGGGCGGCGAAGTGGCGGTTATGGCTTCCTGCCGATCCTTCGAATCTGAGGAGCAACCCTGTCCAAGCAAAGGACAAGCGTTACCGCGAAACCAACAGTGAGTGCGGGGACAGCAAGGGCAATGCACCAGTACCGCATGGAGAGGCAACCGCTGAGAGATCGGCGCATAGGCGCAGACGAGAGCTGGCTGATAAAGCGTGATTCTGTAGGCAGCTCGATTCCGCATTGGGATGAGACTTTCCTGCATCACATCGCCCGGCAGGAGGCCCAGGGCCACCAAGACAGGGCCCTTAGATTGGTTCTGTCGCAACTCTGGACTTGAACCAACAGGATAGAAGCAAATCGAATCTGTCGTATCGCAGGACAGGATCGCCTCTCGGTTGGTCCGGCTGCTATCGATTACGATCCGTCCCGGGCGGCCATGCCGCTTAAGCGCTCGGCTCAGGAACCGCTTGGCGGCAGCGAGATTGCTGCCACGCGCTGAATCAGCACTCAACGGTGTCGCCATCACTGTCGATAGTCCGGTAAAGATACTTTCATTCACCTTGGGCGTTGATGTAGATGGCGTCTGAGCGGTCAAGTCTGGTGGGCAACTGGAAAGCAGCAATCGCCTCTGCTTTTGAGCCCGCCAAAGCAGATATGAACCAGCTTGCGCATGGCGGCGCCTGATGTTGCTATCTTAGTCTTCCCTCGTTCGAGCGGCCGCTGGTGTTGGACTTTGATGCCCGGGTTCAGTTTTGACGTACCGACGCTGATAGAAGAATGCGGCAACGAAGGTGCCAGCCATGACCAGAACGATGGTCGGGGCGGGGGCGCTGTCGATGAAGAAGCTGACATAGACACCGGTGAAGGATGTCACCACGGCGATCAGCACCGACACGACCAGCATCGTTCCGAACCGCTTGGTCAGCAGAAACGCCACCGCGCCCGGCGTGATCAGCAGGGCAATGGTCAGAATGATGCCGGTCGCGGTCAAGGCGCCCACAATCGTCAAGGAGAGCAGGGAGAGGAAGCCGTAGTGGAGAAGCCGCACCGGCAGGCCCATGGCCTGGGCCTGCTGCGGATCGAAGGCGTGGAGCAGCAGATCCCGCCACTTCATGGCAATGATGACCAGCACGACGGCGGCGATGATCCCGCTCTGCAAGAGGTCGGGCCAATCCACGCCGAGCATGTCACCAAACAGGATGTGGTCGAGATGCACCTCCGTCTCGACCTTGGTGTAGAGCACGATCCCGAGGCCGAACATGCCGGAGAACACGATGCCCATGACCGTGTCCTCCTTGACGCGGCTGTTCTCCTTCAGATAGCCGGTGGCGAGGGCACAGACCATGCCCGACACGAAGGCTCCCACCGCCAGGGGCAAGCCCGCGACGTAGGACAGCACAACCCCGGGCAGCACCGCATGCGAGATCGCGTCCCCCATCAGCGACCAGCCCTTGAGCACCAGGAAACACGACAGCAGCGCCGCTGGCACCGCGACGAGCATGGCGATGACGAGGGCTTCTCGCATGAACGGAAAGGTGAAGGGCAGGGCGAGCGTGTCGAACAGGCCGGTCATGGGCTCGCTCCCGATGCGGCTCGCATGCGCCGCCGGGCGGCGAGCAGTCCATGCTTAGGAGCCAGGACGAAGGCCGTCAGGAAGACCAGCGTCTGCAAGACGATGATGATGCCGCCAGTGGCACCATCGAGGAAGTAGCTGAGATAGGCGCCGAGGCCGCTTGAAAGCGCGCCGACCGCTACGCTGATCAGGATCAGCCGCGGAAAGCGGTCGGTCAGGAGGTACGCCGTGGCGCCCGGCGTCACCACCATGGCGATCACGAGGAAGGCCCCGACCGTCTGCAGCGCCGCGACCGTGCAGGCACTGAGCAGCGTGAAGAACAGGACTTTCAGAGCGGTGGGATTAAGGCCGACCGAGCGGGCATGGTTCTCGTCGAAGAAGGTGACGAGAAGGTCCTTCCACTTCACCAGCAGAATGGCGAGAGACACGCCTGCGATGATAACGAGTTGGAGCGTGTCCTCGGGCGTCACCGCCAGAATGTTGCCGAGGACAATCGTCTGGATGTTCACGGAGGTGGGCGAGAGCGACACCATGAACAGCCCGAGGCCGAAGAACGAGGTGAAGATCAGCCCGATGATGGCGTCCTCCTTGAGCTTCGTGCGCTGGTTCAGGAACAGCATGGCGCCAGCCGCCAGCCCACCCGAGAGGAAAGCTCCGACGGAGAAGGGCAGGCCGAGCATGTAGGCGCCGGCGACGCCCGGGACGATGGAGTGTGAGAGCGCATCGCCGATCAGCGACCAGCCCTTGAGCATCAGGTAGGCGGACAGGAAGGCGCAGACCGCCCCGACGAGGGCGCTCACCCACATCGCGTTGACCATGTATTCGTAGAAAAACGGCTCAAGGAGCTGGGCCATCAGGTGCGCTCGCCTCCCGCGGCCGGTGGGTTAGCCGTGCTATCCTTGGTCGCATCCGAAGCTTTGTCCGTGTAGATGACCAGCGGCCGCTCGTCGTCGGAGATGACATCCACCGACGAGATCCCTGCACGAAGGCTGGCATCGAACACGAAGTGCCGGAGCACCCCACCGAACGCTTTTTCCAGATTGGCCTGCGTGAATACCTCTTCCGTCAGCCCGGCAGCAAGCACACTCCGGTTCAGCAGCACCGCCCGGTCGCAGAACTCTGGAACGCTGCCGAGATTGTGGGTCGAGACCAGGATCACGCGACCCTCGTCGCGAAGCCCGCGCAGGAGCACGATGATGGCCTCCTCTGTGGTGACGTCAACGCCGGTGAAGGGTTCGTCCAGGAGAATGACATGGGCGTCTTGGGCCAGGGCACGCGCCAGGAAGACCCGCTTCTTCTGGCCACCCGAGAGCTCGCCGATCTGGCGTTTGCGGAAGGCCTTCATGCCGACACGGTCCAGCGCCGCGTCCACCGCCTCGCGGTCCTGGCGCCGGGGCAGACGCAACAAGTTCATGTGGCCATAGCGGCCCATCATCACCACATCCTCAACCAGAACGGGGAAGTTCCAGTCGACGTCCTCGCTCTGGGGCACGTAGGCGACGACATTGCTCTTGAGTGCCTGGGCCACAGATCCGCCGAGGATCGAGATCGATCCGGGCGAGACGGGGACAAAGCCCATGACGGCCTTGAACAGGGTCGACTTGCCGCTGCCGTTGACCCCCACCAGGGCGGTGATGGTGCCGCGGGGGATCGCAAAGCTCACGTCATGAAGGGCTGTATGCCCATTGCGGTAGGTGACCGTTGCGCCGCTCACGGCAAGACCCGCGCCCGCGGCGCCTGAAAGAGGGTCGGCGCGTCGGGTGGGAGCGTTCATTCGGTCAGCCCCTTGGCAATGGTCTCCGAGGTAACGCGCAGGAGATCGAGATAGGTCGGCACCGGACCCGTGGCATCACTCAGGGAATCGACATAGAGGACGCCCCCGTACTTGGCACCGGTCTCACGGGCCACCTGCTTGGCCGGATCGGGCGAGATCGTACTCTCAGAGAAGACAACCGGGATGCTGTTGGCGCGAACGGCATCGATCACCTTGCGCACCTGCCGCGGCGTACCCTGCTGATCGGCGTTGATCGGCCAGAGATAGAGTTCCTTCAGGCCGAAGTCACGAGCGAGATAGCTGAAGGCGCCTTCGCTCGTCACGAGCCAGCGCCGCGGCTCGGAGATCGCCGCCAGGATCGACCGGATCGGTGAGACGGTCGCCTGGATCCTGGCTTTGTAGGTCTCCGCGTTGGCGCGGTAGGCCTCAGCATTTTTGGGGTCGTGTTTGACGAGCGCATCCCGAATGTTGTCGACATAGATGAGGGCATCGCGGGGCGACATCCAGGCATGGGGGTTGGGCTTGCCGGTGTAGGGCCCCTCCTGAATCCCCATCGGCTTCACGCCCTCGGACACGACGACGCTGGGCACCTCCTTCAGATTGCGGAGGAACTTCTCGAACCAGAGCTCGAGATTGAGGCCGTTCCACAGGATGAGGTTGGCATCCTGCGCCCGCAGGATGTCGCCCGGCGTCGGCTGGTAGTTGTGGATCTCCGCCCCGGGCTTGGTGATCGATTCCACGACGGCGGCATCTCCCGCCACGTTCCGCGCCATGTCAGCGATGACGGTGAAGGTCGTGACGACCTTGAGCTTGCCGTCTGCGGCCTGAGCAGACGGTGCAGCGGTGAAGAGCAGCATTGCGAGGCCGAACAGCAGAGGGGCAAGCTTCATCATCATCTCCTCAGGGGTCGTTTGGATCGTTTATGCAGTTGCAAATCATTTGCAATAAGTCAAGTGAGGCTGACTGGCACCAGGCGGCACAGGAAGGCCTGTTCTGGGAATAGACGCCGGCGTCGCCTGCCTCCACAAAGATGTCTTCCCTGATGTATGTGTGATGCTTCGGGTCTCACCTGAGCGCCCGTTTCATCATACCGTCATCAATTTCTGGGAAAGTCAGGAGGCTAACCCAAATCGTCCAATCAAACGTCAGGCGCTCGCGCCAGACGCTCGCTTTTGTTCAGCCACTGCCCGGTTCCATTGCTCGGTTCAAGCCCGATAAGACGCAAAGTTGGGAGGCTCAGATTCGCTATGTCCGCATGTCATTCTGAAGTCACCTTCCTCGCTCACCAGGAACCCTCATCGATCCATATTTCTAGGAGGAACTTTCCAGCAGATCTCCCAAACGACCATGGGAGAGACATGTTTACGATCAACGACACCACAACTGCGGCGATCAACATCCTCGGAGCTATTGATGCGCTTGAGTCAGCCCTGGATCGTCACAATCTCGATGCCGATGTTGTGATGACGACAGACCAGGAGCGGGAACTGCTGACATTCGGGATCAGAGATACGCAGTTCATTCTCGGGATGCACCGCAAGCCGCTGCCGAAGGTTCTGTCTTTGCTCTCGCTTCGGATGGTAACCTCCATCGGGATCCCTCGCACGAAGGCGAGCGCGGCCCTGCATGAGTTTCGCCTGGCGGAGGAACTGGCCGAAAGATTGTCTGTGCCGGCCGCACTCGCCGCCTAAGGAATGCGTTGTGGGATCGTTCCGGCACGGACCTATGTCGGGCTGCTGCTAGGACCACCCCTAATGGAGATGCCTCGTGCACAGGGTTCCTCCCTGCCAAGCCCAGTTCCGATTCATCGATTGCGATCGGGAGGTGTGGATCTGCAGTACCTTCGGCGGTGTTGTTTTGGCTCCGACCAGAGCCGGTCGGGAACAGGGCTATGTCTTGGCCCATGCCCTGGCCGACGGGTTCTCGTGATGACGCCTAGGAGGCTGCGTTTCGGGCTCTAACGCATCATCGTGCTTGCAATTAGCATCGAGAAAGAACCTCCTGTTTGCGATTGCTGCAGCCTCCCGATCATGCGCGATCTGGAGCGAGCCAGTGCAACAGTGACATTCCCGTGACTTCGTCTAATGCAGCCCGAACTCGGCCAAGAGAGACTGACGCAGCGAGACGAAGCGAGGATCGCTGCGGTCGCGGGGGCGTGGAAGATCCACCTCGATAGTGCGGATGGCACTGCCCTTGTGCTTTGGCAGGATCAGGACCCGGTCTGCCAGATAGACTGCTTCTTCGAGATCATGGGTGACAAGCACCATCGTCACATGCTCCTCCGCCCAGATCCGCGCAAGTTCCTCCTGCATCGTCATCTTCGTCATCGCGTCGAGCGCTCCGAGAGGTTCGTCGAGCAGGAGCAGTTCCGGCTGCACCGCCAGCGCCCGGGCGATGCCCACTCGTTGCGCCATGCCTCCGGACAATTGGGCAGGATAGGCGTCTGCGAAATCGAGAAGCCCGACGAGTCGCAGGTAGCGACGTGCCCGCTGCAGGGCCACATTGGCTGCAAGGCCGCGAACCTCAAGGGGAAATGCGACATTGCCCATCACCGTGAGCCAGGGCAGAAGACGCGGCTCCTGGAAGATGACGGCGCGGTCGGACCCCACGCCGCGGATGGGCGCGCCGTCAATCAGAACGTCGCCGCCGTCGGCGGGCTCCAGGCCTGCAAGAATGCGCAGCAAGGTCGTCTTGCCCGAGCCGCTGGCCCCGACGATCGCCACGCACTGGCCGCTGCCGACCTCCAGGTCGAGGCCTCGCAGCACGTTGAGGTCGCGCCCGTTGAGGAAGAAGGATTTAGAGAGGTTCCGTATGGAGACCTCTCCGCGTTCGGTGGTCTGTGCCTCCGCCATCGTCAACCTCCACTCGCAACCGTCTCAGGGGCGTACAGGATATCCGACGCCTTGAGCCGTCCATGGGCCAGCTTGCCTTCGCGAACCAGCACGTCGATCCAGAACTGCAGGTCGCGATCGACCGCGCGGCCCCCGGGCCGCACGCCGTAACCCGCAAAATATTTTGCGATGTCCGAGTTTTCGCCCCGGGACTTCAAGACGCGGGCCAGGATTTCCTGCACCTTCTGTGGATTTTCGCGTGCGAAATCGAGCGCCTTCGCGGAGGCCTCGACGAATCTCTTGGCCGCTTCGGGATGCTTTTTCGTCCAGTCCCGGCGGAGCACCACGAACCCGCCGGCGATTTCGCCCAGGACGTCGGTGTCGTCGAAGATCGGGCGCAGGCCGCCATTCTGGCGCGCCGCACCCTCGAAGGTCGACTGCCAGTAGCCAAAGGCGGCAACATCCACCTGTCTGGAACGCAGCACTTGCTCAAGCTGCGGGCCCGGGATCACGACCAGGCGCGCCGCATTCTTGGGCAGACCTTCGGCATGCAGGGCTTCGCGCACGGTGTAATCCAGATGCGCACCAAGCGTGTTGACCGCTACGGTCTTGCCGACGATGTCCTTCACGGAGTGGATGGGACTGTCTTCGAGGACGTAGAATTTGCTCTGAACCTGATCGTTGATCCCGTTGCTTGGATAGGCCGCGACGAAATCATTGCCGCCGGCGATCGAGTTGATCACCGCCGCAGTTGCGGCGCCGCCGATCTCCACGTTCCCGGACGCCAGGGCAAAAAGGGACTCGGGGCCGCCGCCGGCGTAGCCGATGTTTTCCAGCACGATTCGCGTTCCCTCGAAGTAGCCGAGTTCGGCAGCCAGTTCGTGGGCCGAGATGCCACCGTGGCTGGCAAGGTAGCGGAGCTTCGTCGTCCCTTCTGCAGCCTGCGCCGTTCCCAGGAGCGCGGTGCTGGCGAAAAGCACCGCGGCCGAGCGCATTGCTAGAAGATTGAGATGCCTGCGGGTGATGTTCATCATGGTATGACCTTTCGATTGCGGATGGACAGGTGATGTCATCGATTCAGCCGGTTCCAGCGGCAGAGCCTGCCCTGCAGGCGCTCCAGCGCGTAGTTTGCGCTCAGTCCCAGGATCGCGAGCAGCAGGATGGCAGCGAACATCAGCGGGATCTGGAAATTGTACTGGGCATTCATGACCTGAAAGCCAACGCCACTGTTGGCGCCGATCATTTCGGCGGCGATCAGAAGAAGCAGGGCAGTGGTCGCACTGAGCCGCAGGCCGACGAAGATGGAAGGCACCGCGCCCGGCAGCACCACGCGGCGGAAGATCGTCAGCCGTGACGCCCCGTAGACGCGGGCCATCTCGATGAGCTTCGGATCCGCCTGCTTCACGCCGCCGATCGTGGCCAGAAGCGTCGGAAAGAGTGTGGCCCAGAAAATCACGAAGACCTTGGAAGCTTCGCCCAGGCCGAGCAGAAGGATGAAGACTGGATAGAGCGCCAAGGCCGATGTTTGCCGGAACAGTTGCAGGATCGGATCGAGGCTGCGCTCGACCGGCTTCACCTGGCCCATGAACAGGCCGAGCGGAATGCCGATGACGACGGCCGCCGAGAAGGCGATGCCGGACCTCTGCAGGCTGATGGCCACGTCGTCCAGCAGAAATCCGCCGACCAGGCCGTTCCAAAGGGCCGCAACGATCGTGTCGAGCGGCGGGAAGACCGCGGGGTTCAGCCAACCGACTTCGCTGGCGACTTGCCAGAAGACCAGGAAGCCGACGAGCACGCCATAGCGGGTGCCGATTTGGATGAGGCCAGCCGCGGCCTTTTCGGCAAGTCCCGAGGCAAAGGCCATGTCAAATTTGGTTCGGCGATAGGCATAGCCCTGTTCTGTATCGATCATAGACATGATTTGATCCTTTCCCTGGGCCTCATTCGGCGGCCTGGACGGCATGTCTTGCGGCGGCCCAGCGGTTGTGCGGATAGGGAAGTCCGAGGTTGTCCCGAAGCGTGCGGCCCTCGTACGCCCTGCGAAATAGTCCGCGCCGCTGCAGCTCGGGGATGACGAGCTCGACAAAATCTTCAAGCGCAGTCGGCAGCCAGGGCGGCAGGATGTTGAAGCCATCGGCTCCTTCGTTCTCGAACCATTCCTGCAGAGTGTCGGCGATCTGGGTCGCAGAGCCGACCACGGTGAAGTGGCCGCGGGCAGAGGCGACCCACTGATAAAGCTGACGGATGGTGAAGTTGTTCTCGTCGGCGATCTGCCGGATGAGCGCCTGACGGCTCTTCATCCCTTCCGTGGGCGCTGCGGGAGGAAGAGGGCCGTCGAGGTCATAGCCCTTGAGGTCGAGCGTACCGCCGGTGAGGCCGTTCAGCAGCGCAATCCCGTCCGGCTCCAGGATCAGGCTGGTCAGGCGGTCATACTTCTCGCGCGCCTCTTCTTCGGTCCTGCCGACAAAGGGCGAGACCCCGGGCATGATGAGGATGTGGCGCGGATCACGGCCGAGCCCTTGCGCGCGGGACTTGATGTCTCGATAGAATTCCTGGGCCGTCTCCAGCCGCTGATGCGCCGTGAAGACGACTTCCGCAGTCGCAGCGGCGAGCCCGCGGCCGTCTTCGGATTGCCCAGCCTGCACGATCACCGGATGACCCTGCGGGGACCGCGGCACGTTGAGCGGTCCCTTGACCTTGAAATGTTCGCCCCGATGATCGGCGGCATGCAGCTTGTCCGGATCGAAGAACGCGCCGCTCGCCTTGTCGCGGATGAAGGCGTCGTCCTCGAAGCTGTCCCAGAGCTTCTTGACCACGTTGACATGCTCCTTGGCGCGGGCATACCGAAAGGCATGCGGATGCTGCTGCTCAAGGTTGAAGTTATGAGCGGCGGCCTCCGTGGCGGTCGTCACGACGTTCCAGCCGGCCCGGCCGCCGGAAATGAGGTCGAGGGACGCAAACTTCCGCGCGAGGTTGTATGGCTCTTCATAGGTGGTGGAGGCCGTTGCGATGAATCCGATGTAGGAGGTCAGCGGTGCCAGCGCCGAGAAAAGCGTCACGGGTTCCAGTCCCGCCACCTTTGCGCTGCCACCCTCGGAGCCGCCGCCAAAAGACACCGCCACGCCGTCGGCGAGAAAATAAGCGTCGAAAAGGCCGCGCTCGGCTGTGAGCGCGAGCTGCTTATGGAATTCGAAGCTGGTGGCGCCGTCCGCCGGCTGGTCCGGGTGACGCCATGAAGCGATGTGCTGGCCTCCGCCGGGCAGAAAGGCACCAAGCTTGATCTGTCGGGTCATATCTGAATTCACCTGGTAGGCTCGAGGGGAGGGTGGGTCACGAATGGGCAGCGACCGCCTCTGCGGTCCCGCGCCAGCGTTCGGTCTTTGCCGTGAACAGCACGTCGCGGTCGTCCTGCTTCAGATGTGGCTCGAATTGCCCAATCGCGCGGTCCAGTCTGTTGATGAGGCTGGGAGAGACAAGCTGGCCGTTCACGAAGTCTCGCTCCGAGGCGTAGACGCCTGTGGCAAGCGTCTGCGCCTCGAAGAACGCAAAGAGCGGACGCAGGTGATGCTCGATCACCAGAGCGTGCTTGTCTCCGCCTCCCGTGGCGGCCAAAAGAACCGGTTTCCCGGCAAGTGCTGTTGGATCGATCAGGTCGAAGAGATGTTTGAAGAGGCCCGGATAGCTTCCTTTGTAGACCGGGGTCGCAACGATCAACGCTTTGGTGTCGACAATCGAGTCGACCACGTCGCGCCCGGATCCAGTGAGCTCCTTGAGATGGCGTGCGCCAGCAAAATCTGACCCCAGCTGCGACAGATCAATGACTTTGGACCGCCCACCGAAGCGAGCCACAGTGCGGGCAACGGCCTCTTCGACGAGGCCCCGCGTGCGGGAGGGTATGCTGAAACTACCGGCGAGGCCGAGGATATCGAGCTTGGACATAGTCGTCTCCTTCTATAAATCTACTAAAACAGTAGACTAATGGCGGTTCGCCTTCCGCGTCCATTTCATAATTGCTGTTAAAAGGAGAAGAGATTTAGCGTGGATCGCGAAGGGAAGAGGACGATTGGCCTCTCCCCCTTCCTCAGCGGATGCCCCGGCGGGCCGCCGAGATGGACAGGCCGGACGAGCCCAGCAGGAGTTCAGCCAGGTGGGCTGCCTGCTCTCGCATGTCGGGCACTGCAGTTTTCTCCCAATAGACGCCACGGGTGATAAGGCCGATGCCAAAGATGCGCTTGACGCTTCGGCCGTGGGAGTCAATCAAAGCATCATGCTGGCCGAAGTCGAGACCAAGGTTCAATTCGGGATAGGTTCCCGTGGAGGGCGAAATGACACCCTAAGCGTTCTGCTCCTTCGGCCACAGATACTCGCCAGTCAGTAAAATGTGCGTCCAGCCCAGCGAGGATATGTACGCCAGAAGCTCGGGCGGCACGTCGAGCCCTTCGTTTCGTCGCTCTGCGACGGCATGACCGAGGCGGACGGTGTTCCAGTAGATGATGATTGCGGTCAGGAGGTTGAGGCCGGCGATCCGGTAGTGCTGTCCCTCTGCCGTGCGATCGCGGATTTCACCCTGGCGACTGATACGTAGCGCATTCTTGAGCGCATAATGGGCCTCACCCTTGTTGAGTCCGATCTGCGCGCGTCGCTGCATGTCCGTCTCGAGGATCCACACTATAATGAAGAGTGTTTGCTCGACGTGGCCAACCTCGCGCAACGCAACCGCCAGATGCCGATGGCCTCGACTTTTCTGCCATGCGTGCAGACCCGAAACTTCTGATCGGCTTCAGCGAGGTCACGATCCTGCATCTTGCCCTGTGGCATCATGCCTGTGTCCCTGGCATCCATGGGGCTTGCTGGGATTCGGATCAGTTTGGAGGGACATCCGCTCAATCGTTTCAGCATGCCATCCGGACCCCAAGCCGAGACGGGTCAGCCGCGGCTGGTCGAGGTCGCCTGCTGGGCGCACGTGCGGCGCAAGCTCTACGACGTCCACCTCGCCACCACCTTGCCGGCTGCACGTGAGGCGTTGGAGCGCATCGCCGAGCTGTTCGCCATCGAGGCCGACATCTCAGGCCGCAGCCCCGCCGACTGATCGCGACCCTAAGCGGACAGGCGAATTTCATCCGCTTCTCGCACCGACAAGACGAAGGCAATCAACTTACGTTGATCCAGTCGGCCCTCGGTTCGGACACCTGAACTTAGGTCCACGCCGAACGGCTTCACCTGTCGGATGGCGTCACCGACATTCGCGGGAGAGAGGCCGCCAGCGAGGAACACGGGAAGGTGACTGGTCTCAACAAACTCGGCGCTTATCCTCCAGTCGTGCGTGCGCCCGGTTCCACCGAACTCGGGCATAGCCAAATTGGGCCGCCCGGAGTCGAGCAGAAAAGCATGAACATAGCGACTGTACGCTGCGATCATGTCGAGCACGGCCCGGCTTTCCACATGCATCACCTGAACTCGCCTCACATGAGGAGCGAGCTCAGCCAGGCGTGCGGACTCGACCGGATCGATGTGTGAAAGGATTTGAACGTTCGTTGTACGGGTGCGGCGCACTTGATCTGCAATCGCGTCGGCCGTGGTCTCAGAAGTCAGCAGGAAGGTCTCAACGGCAGGCGGTATCCCCCGTGCGATCTCGGCCACGGCCGACTCAGTGATCGTGCGAAGGCTGGGCGGGTTTACGCAATTGAAGCCCAGAGCATCCGCGCCGGCCTCGATGGCCATTCGCGCCTCGTCAGCCGAGGCGATACCGCAGATTTTGATGTGGGTTCTCATCCAAGACCTCTCGAACAACAAGCCGCGTTAAGCAACGGTCAGATTTCCACACCCTGCCATCGTTCGTGACGTCCGGTTCGGGGTACCCCGCGGTCCGCTGGTAGGTTGCGGATATGTTTATGCGGGCAACCGCAATCAGACAAGAGATTACACATGCATCAGCTCAAGAGATCGAGGCGCCCATAGGACGACGGAAGCAGGCCGAAGTCGGCACTTCGAAGATCGCTTGACCACGCGGAACCACAAGACGGACAAGCTCTCGCTTAGGGTGTCATTTCGCCCTCTACCAGAACCGACTCCAATTCATCCACGCGGGCGAGCCCACCGTCCTGCATAGACTGTATGAGACGGTTCTGCGTGGGAAGTGGGAGGCGCCTGAAACCGCGGCAATCGATGACATGCGATGCTTCGCGTTTTACAGGTTCGCTGCCGTCGGAACGACGATCGGTGACAGTGGTGCCACGCGCGGTCTTCAACGCCACCTGGAAATGACCCTTGACGATCCGCAGGAGACCCGAGGCTTATGCTTCATCGATGCGAGCCACCGACGACAGTGGCATCCGGTGATGGTGCATGTCCCACATGCTTGAGGTATGCCGGAGGAAATGGCCGCGGCTCTCGTGCCGGAGGTGGCGCCGGAGCAGTTGGGTATGCGGCCGCAATCCATCGGTCACGTTGCGCCAGTCGCCGCCCGCAGCCTCGTGCATCCGGATGGTTGAGTGAAGCCAAAGCATCATGTCGGCGAGGCTGAATTCGATCGGGATGCCCGCGGCCGAGAGCTTCAGGGCTTTGTGACGCTGTGGGGCTGGGGAAGGAGACCACGCCGGGAAAGCGCGTAGATCGGCCCCGTCTGGCCTACATCGAGCAATGACCATGGGTCCTCCAGGCGCAGTTCATGGCGCTCCTCGCGGCAGTCGCCGGTTGTGAGGAGCGCAAAATGAGCAGGGAGAACGATGCCGTCAGAAAGCACGACACCGTGATCATGGGCACGCAGCCTGACGCATTCCTGCTCCATTATACGCAGGCGGTACTTCAGGAAAAGGTTGTGGGGCGGCCCTTGAGAGGGGCCCCTCCGGAAGGCTGCGAGTAAGACCAATCATCATCCGCCAAGTTCACTCCGGACGGCTCCCCGAAAGAAGACAAGCGGTGGTCGTGCGGAGTCTACGCGAGAGGCAACGGCAATGCCGATCACAATCGAAATATCGCCACGCTGAATGACATCATCGACCACACAGTCGAAGGCGCCGAGAGCCGTTCTGAAGACCGGCGCACCGGTCACCAGGGTGTCCCACTGGCCTTCGAGGAAGCGGTCGGCCCCTGAAACACCCGCCTTGCCACTGAATGCGTTTGCAACAGCTTCTGCTCCGGCCGGCAGGTAGTTCACGGCGAAGTGGCGACGGGAGAGGATAGCGCCGAGCGCAGTTGTCTTCTTATCGATCGATAGGAGGATCGTTGGCGGGTTGGCAGTGACGTGCGCAGCGGAAAGCCCCAGCAGACCGGCCGGGCCGTCATCCCCATGAGTGGTCACAATGGTCATGCCAGTCACCCTCTCAGCGAGGGTTTGCCAAAAGGTTTTGACGTCGACCGTCGGCAGCGAGGCCGAATTGATCGTTGTTGTCATGATCATCACGGAGTTCCACAGGTTGCAACAAAGGCGGCCGATGCGGGCTCATCTCGCCTGGCGTCATTGCTACGTGCGATTGCCCGCGTAACAGATGGCGATCGCACTTCGGACTACGTCGCAGTGTCCGACCGACAGCAGACTGCTCGAACAGCATCCCCGCTAAGCGCTCACGGCGTAGAATGTCTCGAACCGGTCGACGGTCGCGACAGGGGCAGTTGTGCGAAGGCACGCTGCCGGACCTGCAAGCGGGCAAGCCAATGGAGACCCTCCGGCCAAGCGCCGTGGCCGCTGGCAACATTAATGTGCGCGGCATCTCCGGCATCGACGAAGGCTGCTTCCCACAGATTGGCGATGATACGGGCACGATCCTGCGCCATGTGGGGGTCGGTCCGGCTGGCAACCAAGATGGCGGGAAAGCCGAAGGGCTCAATCGGTAAGGGGCCGAACGAAGCGATCCCAGGCACGCGGGAGCGCCGCAAGTCGGGATCGGCTGGTGCTACCAGCAGGGCACCGCCGATGTCCAGGTCCGGATGGCGCAGTGCTAGATGGGCGATCAAGGTCGCTCCAAGGCTGTGGCCCACCAGAATGGCACCCGGCCTTCGCTTCACGTGGTGCGCCAGGACCGCAAGCCAGACGTCGAGATCCGGTGCATCCCAGTGCTCCTGCTGGACCCGTTCTACGTCGTCCAACGCGGCTTCCCAGCGACTCTGCCAATGTTCCGGTTCAGAGCCCTTGAAGCCCGGGACCATAAGAATTGTCATAGCTGATCTTCCTCTATTGCCGAGAAGTATCAGGCTCAAGGGAAGACCGGTCAATGAAATGCCTTGTCAAATTCAGGGCGAATGATGGAACAGCGATCCCGATTAAGTTTCAGCTAGAGAATTTTCTTCCGAACGCGATCGTTCATCTTTGTCGAAAAGCGGTCAAATACCAGCACCGTGCTGGAGGGGCTCGTCCAGCTTGCCATCGTCGCCGCGCCAGTACAGGAGGGCACCTTCTGCATTGTCGTCACTGATCGCCTTGACGCGACCGATCAGGATCGTGGGCGAATGGCAGTCGATCATCTCCTCTGTCTCGCAATCGAGAATCGCCAAGGCACCGTTCAGGACAGGCGCGCCGGTGATAAGCCGCGTCCAGTCGCCCTCGTGAAACCGCGCCTCGCCCTTGATCCCGCCACGGCCAACGAAACAGTCAGTATTCGATCGATGCTGGATCGACAGGATATTGATCGCGAAATGCCGGGCCTGTGCGATCACCGGCCAAGCAGACGCGCTCCGATTCACACAGATGGGGACGGATGGAGGCTCGGCCGACAAGCCGTCAAGGACGTCGCGGTCAATCCGGCGCGGATGCCTCCGGCCGAGGCCGTAAAACACTGACTGCGCCAGCGACATTGCGCATCACTGCGCGAAAAGCGGAGGGCTCGATCCCAGCAGGCTCTCGGCGGCGGATCACGTTGTTCATGGCGACCGTCGCTTGACTACGGGGACGATAGGCATACGCCATGCCGCGCAAGTCCCCGGGGACGGTCAAACTATGGTGTCACTCAAAAGTTGTCTGCTATGTTAGTAGACAAATATCGATCATGCTATTGCGGCTTTGTTGCTCCGAAAGCGTGATGGGGTGCGTTTGGCGAGATCGGCAACGGTGGTGTTATCAACGACCGAGGCGATGGCATCGCGCACTTCGCTCATGATCGAACGAACAGGACATAACTCGATTTTGCCACAATCATCACAGGCGCGGAACGCGGATCGGCTAGCGCACGCGATCGGCGCGAGCGGACCGTCAAGCGCTCGAATGACGGCACCGACTTTGATGGTACGGGCCGGCTTGGCCAAGGCATAGCCCCCGCCTGGGCCCTTCTTGCTTCTCAACATGCCGGCATTGCGCAGATCCAGCAGGATGGCATCAAGAAATTTCTTCGGGATGTTATTCGTCTGGGCAATCTCTGCGACCTGAGCCGTCTCCCCGGCATCGAGCCTCGCGAGATGAATAATTGCCTTGAGCCCGTATTTGCCCTTGTTGGTTAACACCCCTAGACCTCAGCAAGCAGCGATATCAGATTAAGTCTATCAACTAACAATATTTCAGCAATGAGTTTTTCCGTTCGCAGCTCAGAATAAGAGAGGTTTCACACCGTGGTCTGCGAGACGCGTGCTCTGGAGGAAAGCAAGCTCAAATCAGGAAAGGCAGCACCGCCCGACAACTGCCCATCTCCCTCGCCCTACGTCGACCCGGTGGCTTGTCGTGCCTTTTGAGCAACTATGGTCGCCAGCCCCTCAGGGGAGCAATTCAACAAACGCCGGACTGCTTGGCGACCCACAGTGGCTTCCGGCGATGCCCATGCAGGCGCCGATGAGAATTTTAGGCCCCAACCCGCGATCGGCAATCTCTCCTGCCTGCCCGACGGCGGTTGGGTCAGCCTCACCATTTCTTCTCTGATCAGATCGAGGGCCAGCACCACTGATCTGCTCGATCAGTTAGGGGCCTATCGGCCATGGTAACGCTGGTTAATAGGGATGTTCTTTATAAAGCACTGTACGGAGAGAATTATTCTTCCTGTCACTCACGGTATTAAGTTTAATTTAGCTGCTCAACAATATTGCTAGTGTAGCTGTGGCCCTTCTGCCACGTCTTAGCCTTCCACGTAAGATTAGTTTAACATTCTCTTGTTAACGTTCTTTTTAAAGAACTTTTTCTCTTGACCTGTTTGCAGCACCCCTGGCATCGTTCAGAGACATCGCGTCGCCGGTAAAGCTGGTTCGAAGAGGCCGCTACACCACTTGCCGACTTTCGAAGTCGACCATTCTAAAGCGAGGGTATCCATGTCCAATCCCAAGCGCCAATTGACCCTGAATCTCTTCATCTATCCTGGTGGCCACCACGAGGCGGCTTGGCGGTTCAAGGAATCCGAACCTAGGCGAGTGCTCGACATCAGCTATTATCAGCAACTTGCACGGCGAGCGGAGGCTGCAAAGTTCGACGCAATCTTCTTCGCCGATGGGCCCTCACTCCCGGAGAATGTCCGCTATTCCTCCCGTCTTCGCTTTGAGCCAATCACCTGGCTCGCCGCAATCGCAGCAGCAACGCAGAAAATCGGGCTCATTGCGACGGCCTCGACCACCTACACCGAGCCCTACAATCTCGCCCGACTGTTCGCCTCGCTCGATCATCTGAGCAAAGGGCGCGCTGGGTGGAACATCGTCACCACAGGTGATCCCGGAGCTGCGCAGAATTTCGGCTTGCCGGAACACCCCCCGCATCGTGACCGCTACGAGAAGGCGCGCGAATTTCTTGAGGTCGTGACCAAGCTCTGGGACAGTTGGGAGGACGAGGCGCTCGTTGCCGATCCCGAAAGCGGGATCTTTGCCGATACCAGCAAGGTGCACAGCATCGATCATATCGGCAAGCATTACCGGGTCCGCGGACCGCTCAACATCGCGCGTAGTCCCCAGGGGAGGCCGGTCTACATCCAGGCGGGCTCGTCTGATGACGGCCGCTCTTTCGCTGCCCAGCACGCCGAAGCAATCTTCACCGCACACCAGACGCTGGCGAGCGCGCAGTCCTTCTATGCCGATATCAAGACCCGTGCCGCCGCGCTCGGACGGCGGCCGGACCATATTCGCGTCCTCCCCGGCATCAGCCCCTATCTCGGCTCGACGCAGGCTGAGGCCGATAGACTGGAGGAGGGGTTGAACGAGTTAATTCAGCCGGCCGCTTCGCTGGAGCAACTCAAGCGCATGATCGGGGTCGATCTCACAGGCCATGACCTCGACGCACCGTTTCCTCGCCACCTCGTCGACACAAACGGGCTCAAGGCCGTCGCCAGTCGGTTCCAGCTTGTCGTCGACATCATCGACCGCGAGAAGCCGACCATCCGTCAGCTGATTCAACGCCTGGCCGGCGGACGTGGGCATTGGGTGCTGGCTGGTACTCCCGAGCGCATTGCTGATGCGATTCAGACCTGGTTCGAGCACGGCGCAGCCGACGGATTCAACGTGATGCCGCCTTGGCTGACCGGCGGCTTCGACGCGTTCGCGTCCGAGGTCGTTCCAATCCTGCGCAAGCGCGGGCTGTTCCGGGAGGAGTATATCGGTGATACGCTGCGCGACCATTATGGCCTGCCGCGGCCGAAAAGCAGTTATGCGCTGGCGCAGAGAAAGAGCGCCTGAGACCGGCGGCCATCATCCAGCACCTTCGGGAGAGCTCTGCCGGTCCGTGGTTGGCCCCAGCGCGTCCGACCTTCCGATCATCTCGATGGGCTTGGATGCAGCCGCCAGGGCGGCGCGATCTCGGACGACGCCCCGTTTTTGGATCGACGGTCGCGCGACTGGCGGCGGTCTCCACCGCCTGATGCATCATGGAGGCATCGCGCGCCGGGTTGATTCAGCAAAATGTCGGTAGGCCAGCCGGAACACCATGGGCGACAAGCAGTGAGAACGCTCCCCGCAGCTTCAGGCCGAAGGGCACTCGCGCCCATAGGCGCGTTGTGGCACAAGGAAGTTCGTTGGGTTTGCCAAGAAACGCGAGAGCACATGGGATCCACCTCGGTCAAGGGCCAAGACAAGGAAGTCCCAGAGCAAAAAGCATCGGTGTCATTCAAGAAAAGAAGCGCGTAGCGCATTTCAGTAAACGACAGGAACCAAAGCACCAGACAGAGTTCGCGTCGACTCAGCACTGAAAGAACGAGTCGTTTCGCCCTGCCTTCCATGGTCAGAAATCGGATTGTCAGCCAGCACGCAAGAGGCGGCGCGGTGTCATCGGCTCGCAGTTGGTGACCGGCATTAAGGCCACTGCCGATCGCCAGGGAAGGCAGGCGCTTGCGGGCCCATCAAGCGATATCTCACCGCTAACCTGAAAGATCTTCTCCTCACGTCTCGCCTTTGTTTAAAACTCTTCTTCAATGATCGCAATATTAAACTATTAATTCTATAGACTATTGTAATTACCAGTCATACCTTATGAGTCTCGATTGCGCCCAGAGCTCAAGTGGGGAACCATGACAAAAGCATATTTGCGCCTTCCGACCGCTATCCTATGCATCCTATCGACAGCCCTCCTGATGACCGGAGCAGCCCTTGCCGAGCCTCTCGCCGACAATGCACCTGTCCCCGACAAGATCGCCCCTGGGACCAAGCTGGTTATCGGTGATCCGCAAACCCGGGTCGCGCTCACTCTTGCGGGCGAACTGGGCAAGCTGCCTTTCCAGGTCGAGTGGGCCAACATCTCGGGCGGCCCGCAGACAATCGAGGCTTTCCGATCCAAGGCGCTGGATATTGGTTCGGTCGCTGATATTCCTCCGATCCACGCGCAATGGACGGGCTTGGATGTCAAGATCGTCGCGGCAAAATTCCGCCTCGATCCGGTGAGTCACCCCATCTACGTTATCGCCACCGCACCGCATTCCGGCATCGAGCAGCTTGACGATCTCAAAGGCAAGAGAATCGCCTTCAGCCCTGGGCAGGCTCAGGGCGCGCTCGTGCTACGAGTCTTGAAGAAGCTTAAATTGCAGCGCAGCGACGTCCAACTCATCGAATTGCCGAGTGTCGGTGACGCCTATGTCAATGCACTGGCGAGCAAGCTCATCGATGCCGCGCCGATTGCGGAGGCAAACAAGCAGCGCTTCATTCAGAACTACGCCAAGGACGGGGCTAAGGCGCTCGCCCACGGCCTGCGTGACGACCCGGCTTATTTGTACGTGGTGAAATCCTCTCTTGAGGATCCTGACAAGGCCGCAGCCATCCGCGCCTATGTCGCGGCATGGGGCCGTGCCACGAAATGGATCGAGACGCATCCCGAGGAATGGATCAAGGGATACTATATCAAGGACCAAGGCCTGAAAGACGACGCTGCCCGATTTCTGGTGGAATCGAACGGCCATCCGGATGTGCCACTCGATTGGAACGGGGCGATCGAACGCCAACAGGAAACGGTCGACCTGCTCGCGGAAGAACTGAAGAAGCCGATCTTGAAAGCGGAAACCCTGTTCGACCGCCGATTCGAGACAGTTGCCGGCGCTGCCTATCGGGGAGAGTGAACCATGGTGGACCTTTCGATCCCAAGCGTCGATTCTGCCCCTGATACATCAAGGCAGCAGCAATGGCTAAGACCGAGCCTTGGCAGGATCCAATCCTCGCTATCGACCACGAGCAACCGGAATGGGCGGCAGCGACGGCGCAAGCTTGGACCCGGTCCGACCATCCCTTATGGGGCCGCGATTGGCCCTGCGCTACTCCTCATCTTGTGGAGCATCGGCTCGACCACCGGCTATATCGACGACCGCATCCTGTCAGCACCATGGACTGTCGCGCTGACCGGCCTTGAACTGATCCAAGATGGCCGCTTACAGGAGAATCTCTGGACCTCATTCGTCCGTTCCTTTTGGGGTCTATTCTGGGGCATCGTCGCTGGGGCGTTGCTTGGTGTCATCGCCGGCTTGAGCCGAATTGGCGAGTATCTCGTCGACGGCCCTATCCAAATCAAGCGCGCCATCCCTGCGTTGGCCCTGATTCCTCTCCTGATGCTCTGGTTCGGCATCGGCGAAGGCATGAAGATCCTGACCATCGCGCTGATCACCTTCGCACCGATCTATATCCAGACCCATGACGGCCTGCGCTCGACCGACGCCCGCTTTATCGAACTGGCCGAGACGCTCGACCTCAGCAACCTGCAGTTCCTGCGTCATGTCGTGCTTCCGGCAGCTCTGCCAGGCTTCCTCCTCGGCCTGCGCTTTGGCGTCACCTATGCTTGGCTGGCGCTCGTCGTTGTCGAACAGGTCAATGCCACCAGCGGCTTGGGCTATATGATCAATCTGGCCCGCACCTATGGGCAGACCGAAGTCATCATCCTGTGCCTTGCCGTCTATGCTGCGCTCGGCTTGAGCTCGGACTGGCTGGTACGCTTTATCACACGAAAGGCCCTCCCATGGCGAAAGATCTTGGCGGACTGATCCAGGAGCCTGTCGTGCAGGTGCGCAGGCTCAGGCGCCGTTACGGCGAGCGCACGATTGTCGACGGCGTCGATCTTGATATCGGCCGTGGCGAGTTCGTCGCTCTGCTCGGTCGTTCAGGCTCCGGCAAGAGCACGATCCTGCGCGCACTCGCTGGCCTTGACCATGGCATTCCAGGCTCAGGCCAGGTTGACACTCCCGACGCAATCTCGGTCGTGTTCCAGGATGCCCGGCTGCTGCCGTGGAAGAAGGTCATTGACAATGTCACGCTAGGATTGAAGGGAGGGGCCTCCCGCGAGCGCGCGCTTAAGGCTTTGGAAGAGGTCGACTTGGTGCCGCGCGCAATGGCTTGGCCGATGCAGCTTTCCGGCGGCGAACAGCAGCGCGCTGCCCTGGCACGTTCGCTCGCACGCGAGCCTGAGTTCCTCCTGCTCGATGAGCCTTTCGGAGCGCTCGACGCTTTGACCCGACTGCGGATGCAGGCTCTTCTGCTCGACCTGTGCGCCCGTCACCAGCCGGCTGTTCTGTTCGTGACGCATGATGTCGACGAGGCGATCCACCTGGCTCAGCGTATTCTTATTCTCGATCAGGGCCGTTTCACGGTGGATCTGGAAGTCAACCTACCCTCTGACAGACGGCAGCGCGAGCTACGCTTCGCGCAACTACGCGCTCAACTGTTGACCAGCCTCGGCGTGACCGAGAAGGAGCTGCGCCGCGTCGCGTGACGGGAATTGGAGAAAAACTCAAAGAGTGAAAGTTCTCGGCTGATGGTGCCTGCATCGCTACGGGCTATCGCTGAAACAAAGCAAGCGCAGCGCCTGAAAGGATTTGAACAGGATCATCAGGGCCACTCGCCAGGCGCTCAGGTCAACCTCCCAGCCCATGGGAGCCTCAGGATGACACTCCCCATATGACCCTGGAGCGCATTGGAGCTACGGGGATCATTCGGCGCGGGCCCGGCAGCCCCACAGGGCAAAGAACAGCCGGCAAAGTCCAATTCCTCGACAAGCTGTTTGGTTGGCCGTCTGACGGAAAGTTCCGAGGTCACCTGTTGTGACTTGTCCAGGCTCATGGAACGGGGCTGCCGGCCCAGCAAGGTCCAGCATCAAGTTGCGGAAGAGTTTTCGTTCGCTCGCTTTCCGACAGTAGGTCATTCGCGTCTGAGCGATGAATAAAAAATCCTATTCCCGTTGACGGAGTCATGAGGCCAAGCCATTTTCTCAGGGTCTCAGAGCTCGATATGGCATTCGAGACCGCGGTGATTTGAAGTGCACCGCTAGCGTCACGATGCGTCTCATGCGCCTCGTGATCCCATCGGAGGGTTGCGATCATGATTGTTGCTCTGTTGAACTTCGCCTTGCATCGAATGGTGCGTCGGGCTCGCGGCGCCCGGAGCTGGTGTCGGCTTTCATAAACAGCCTTTTTCCTTCCTTGAGACAACCGCATCATTGCCAACCCAGCGTTGGCGGCAGGGAGCTTGTGTCATGCCACATACCACCCATGTCATCGAAGTCGGAGATGTTACCGCGGGCATCGTCGTCGCCGTCGAAGGCGGCTTCCGTTTCTTCGCCGCCGGCTTTGCATTCAAGGCCCTCGATCTGACCATCTTTGCCTCGATCGAGGAGGCCAGCCGGGCGGCACGTGAAAAACTCACCCGGCGTCGTCGCTGAACAACCGTTGCTAGTAAGTATATCAGGCGTATCAGCCATGTGGCCGACCGTGTCCGACGCCGGGGCAACGGCGCCCCCGACTTGAGACGGGCCGTTCAGGGTCGTCCGTCCGCCGATGCGTGAGGGTCTCGGACCCTGTGCCGCACCCGCGGAGGCTGGGCGCTTGCGCCCACCCCCTCGCGCCATGTTCCCCGTCCCCGACCGCGCGGTGCGAACGGGGCCTTGGCCCCCTCCCGCGTCAGCGGGCGCGCGCCCCGCCAACGGCGCCGCTCGGTCCTCGGACGCATCCTCCCGGGAGCGTCGAGGGCGGTGCCGTCCATGGCGACGAGGCGTTCGCCAAACCCTTGCGTCGCACGGGCGATGACCAACGCGGCGCTGTGGTGCACCGACATGGCCCGCCAGCGGGCGTACTTCGTCCGGCCGATCTTACTCGTGTATGCCGGATCGACCTTGACCAGCTCGACCCCGTCGCGAGAGCACCGCGCCTTGAGGAGCTGGAAGAACTTGGAGTAGGCGAAGCCCGAGAGCCGTCGCGCGTGCGCCGCGCCGAACTCCCGGAGGGCTGACTTCTTGCGGGAGAACTCGAGATCCTCGACTGCGATGCCGTAGCCGTATTTCAAGGCGAGCAGGGAGAGCGCCTTGCATGCCTCGCCGATCATGGCGGAGGCCTTGTCGCTTGAAACATCCGCGTCCGGGAACGGCAGGCGCAGACGGCCCGTCGGGTTTCCGTGGCGGTCAGCGATCACGACGGCGAGGTGGTCGACGTTGACGTCGACCCCGATGGCGCCGAGGCGGATGTCCGTGACGACGGCAGCGACTGGCTCATCGACCGTGGCGCGCACGTTCCAGCGTCCCTCATCATCGCGGAACAGCAGCCAGGTGATGCCCGTGCGCGTCTCCGGATTCATGTTGCGCTCGAGGATGCGCCGCATCTCCCGCTGGCCGTAGCGGAACGTCACGGCCTTGATCGTCACGAACGACCCGCCGAGGGCATCGGGAAGACGAATCCTGAGATCCTTGCCGTCCCACTTGCAGCTCTGGTTTCCGTCGCTCTCGCAGGCCGCACCGACGAAGTTGATGCGCCCGGAGCGCTTCTGCCTCCAGCGCCAGATCGCACCGTCGTCGGTGCCCCTGTCGCGCAGCAGCGCGCGCCCGCCGAAGCACACCCGCGGCATTGCGGCCTTGAGCTCCGCCGCGGCCGACTTGAGCCGGCCCTTCAGCACGTCGAGCCTGCGCTTCTTGCCGACCTGCTTGAACTTCAGGGACTTCTGCCGCCCCTCGGTCTTCGCCTTGCCCATCTGCTTGCCGAGGGACGCGATGCGCTTCTCGGTGGCCTCGATCGAGTCCTTGAGCTGCTGGATGCGGTACTGCACCGAGCCGTGCCACGAGTTCACGGCCTGGTCGAGATCGAAGCGGATGCCGTTGAAGTGGCGCGCGGTGATGCCGAAGCGGGCGATCGCCTCCTTCTTGACCTCCGCGACGGGACGCTTGAGGGCATAGATTTCCTTGAAGCTCCAGTGCTTGACATGCCCGGACAGCTCGCCCACCGGGGCGAGCTTCATGTCGGCATTCGGGTCTCCGGTGATCGTGCAGAAGGTGCGCATCAGGACTTCAACGCCTCCACCGCGCGCAGGGCGCGGTTGTGGGCGGACCGCTTGCCGTAGAGACGGGCCGAGAAGCAGGTCATCAGCTCGATCATGTCGCGCACGAGGTCGTCCTCGAGCTCGCCGGGATCGATGACGATGATCGAGCGCTTTGTCGCCTTGAGGGACTGCTCGATTTGGTTCACGCCGAAGCGCGCAAGTCGGTCGCGATGCGCGACGATGAGCGTGCCGACGGAGGGGTCGGACAGCAGCGCGTTGAGCTCGCGCCGCTTGTCGTTCAGGCCCGAGGCGATCTCGCGGACGTATCGGTCAATCCTGGTTCCGGACGCAGCGGCCCACTCGGCGATGCGGGCGACCTGGCGGTCGAGGTCGTGCTTCTGGTCGTGGGACGAGACGCGGGCGTAAGCGACGGTGAGCTTGGGCGGCTCAGGATCCTCGACGTCCACGACCCACCGGCCTGCCGGGCTGTTCCTTGCACCCTCGATGCTTCCTGCGGTGGCCATGCGCTAGGCGGTCATGCGCGACACCCCTTGCTGCTTGGCCCAGGCCGACAATGTGATCGTGCGTCACGCCATGAAACGCTAGTTACACCATCTGGCAGCAGTTGCCGACCCTTCGGGATTAGCCTGAATACCAAAGCGCTCCTGGTTACGGTTGTCGTCGCGACAGCGCTGTTCGTCTCGGCCTTCCGCGTGCAGGCTGCCAATGAACGCCTCCTCGTGTCCACGGAGTGGCTCGAAAAGAGCTAGCGTAGCGGCCTGTTCGCCGTCTGAGCAAAGATCCGCCATGTCGGTCAAGGTCCAGGCCGCTCGCCGTCATCGCATCCCCCGGCAACGGCACAGAGGGACGAACTGGGCCGAGTATGACACTGCCCTGCGCCAGCGCGGAAGTCTCACGGTCTGGTTCTCCGAGGAGGCGATTGCCGCCTTGCGCACTGAGCCTCGGATGACACCAGGCGGTCAGCTCCACTATTCAGCCCTGGCGATCAGGACAGCCCTGACACTCCGGGCGGTGTTTCAGCTCGTGCTGCGTCAGACGGAGGGGTTGATCGGCTCGATCCTGAGACTCCTCGCGGAACCCCGCCGAAAGCGGATCAGGGATCATCTTGTTCACGAGAGTGACCGCGACCGGCAGGAGGATCGCCTCATCGAGATAGCCCAGCGCTGGGATGAAGTCCGGAATGAGATCGATGGGGCTGGACGCATAGGCCGCCATGGCCGCCATTGCCGCCTTCACAGACCACGGCACCCGGCGGTCTCGGGCGGCCATGGAGAGCGCAACGACCTCCTTCTTGATGGCGTGCTCCATCCCTCAGCCATGCCTCAATCCTCATCCCTTGCCCCTTTCCTGAGACAGGTCGTTCTCATGCGGAGCGCTGGCTGTTCCGTCGAGCCCAACGATAAAACAGCTCGAATATCGTTGTATTCTCGTTTCATTGCAAAATGACTGTTGTCCCTGTTCGAAACTAATCTGACAGTATAGTTTGTCTATTAGTCAGCAATACTAATAATTTCGAAATGAATATTTACTCTACATAGGATTCGATTTAGAAATGCCGTGTAGGGCGCTAATCGCTGCACCCTGCTTCACGGTGATACTTGTGACCCGACGCGCCCTCTCACTTGGCGCGCATACCAAGGAGACGAGACATGGCAACTCTAGGAGGCGGGGCGTTCAACGACTCGCTGCACGGCACTGCCACTGCGGACGTGGTGTTCGGACATAGCGGGGATGATCTGATCTTCGGCGGAGGCGGGGGCGACGCTCTCTCCGGCGGCGAAGGCCAGGACGTCATCTTTGGCGGGAGCGGCGATGACTGGACGTCCGGCGGCTCCGGAGACGACTGGCTAACCGGCGGCGAGGGAGCTGACGTCCAGGACGGCGGCGACGGCAATGACGTTCTGTTCGGCGGCAACGACGATGACGTTCAACTCGGCGGTGCTGGCGACGACGACCTCCGCGGCGGTCATGGCAATGACATCGAGCTCGGGGGCGACGGGAATGACATCATCGAAGGTGGTTCCGGTGACGACCTGATACAGAGCGGTGTGGGCAGCGACATCCTGCGTGGTGGCTCCGGAGACGATATCCTGGATGGTGGCGCGGGAGATGACGTGCTTCACGGCGGGGCCGGCAGCGACACCTTCGTGTTCACCGGCGGCGGCGGCAACGATGTCGTTCTCGACTTCAAGGCCGGCCAGGATATCCTGCAGATCTCGAAAGGGATCAACGGAACCGATATCGCATCGGCCGACGATCTTACGAGCCGCGTTCAGCAGGTCGGGCACAACACGGTGGTCGACCTTGGCAACGGCGACAGCATCACTCTGGTGAATGTCAACGCTGACGATGTTCACAACAACCCGGGCGATTACTTCTCGGTCCACTAGCCGCAAACGGGTGCTGCGGCCATCAATCGCGGCACCCATCCCTGTGCCATCGACGAGGCAAGCGGCCGATGATCTGTCACTAAGCGCTGGTGATGCACTGCTACTTTCGCCTCGTGAACGAGCAAGAGACCCTCCTGGACGATACGGGTGTTGACGTTCCGGACCTCAAGACCGCAAGGGCGGAAGCGCACAAGGCCATCAGTGAGTTGCGACGAGACTATGACAGGGCCATCGCGGACTGGGCCGGGTGGCGGCTGGAGATCATTGGCCCCGAAGGAACCCTTCTTGACTCGTATCCTCTCACTAAGGCCCTCCATTGAGAGTGGCTCTCATGCCCCACGCGCCCGCGATGGCAATCCTCCGGGATCTTCAAAGCGGTCGAACCCCCGCGCCCACTGGGATCAGCATCGCGGAACGAAAGATCATGGAGCAGGACACGATGGTGCGAGCGGCCGCATGGACGGTTTGCGGCACAGGATCAATCACACAAACACCCACCTCGGTGGGGAGGCGGGCTGACGCGAACTTTGGGGAAGCACTTTGCCGATTGTGGCTATCCTATGCGGATGGCCACACAAACACTGAAAAGCAACCAGCGCTGCTTCAGTCGTTCCTCCACGGCCCTGACACTTTAAGCCCCTGCTGCTCCTCACCACCGGGCCTGCTGGACGACGCGGACAGGAGCGCCATCGCGAAGGTAGTACAGCGTCGCGTGGTTACCATAGAAGCAGGAACATCAGGCGCGGGCGCAAATGCCCTTCTGTCCTGGCCGCGAGGTGATTAACTTTCGTGACCATGCCCGAAGGGCGGCAAGGCACAATTGTTCAGGCACACCTCTCATGAGCACCAGCCGGCGTTTTCTTCTTGCCCCGTCTCTGGCTCGCCTGATCCAGAAGGAGAGGGCAGGGCAGCGTATCGTCGAAGGCTACTTCCCGGAACGCAACAGCCGGTGTTGTTACCTGCATCTTGATGATCGGTTGGGCAGTCTCGTCCTGAGCACCCGCGGTCCTATGGTCCCGTAGCGGAGCATGCGGTGATCCCCCGTGCTCACGCCGAGGCCCTGCTCACGATGACTGCGGGGTGGTGGATTACATCCGTACCTCTCTATCCATCGGCAGCCGCGTCGTTCACGTCAGCCAGTTCCTCACGCCTGGTCCGGTCGAGATTGTCGCTGTGGTGTTTGAGCACGAGCAGGAGGCTCTCGCGTTTCAGCCGCTGCCGTGGTTTGGGTCTGAGGTTAGCGCAGATCCGCACTACCGAAACCAGTTCCTGGCTTTGGCCGGGCTGATGGCTGCGCCTGAGGTGCCCTCACCAATGAGGCTCTCGACAACCTGCTCGATACCTTGGAGAGCCAGCTTGCGACGCCGTGGGCTTAGTTCGATCGGAGGCTTTCGGACCGATTTGGACCGCACCAGACTGGACACGCGCCGACAGCGCGTTCACGGCCGTCGGTTTCAGAACTTCCCTGTGTGACCGAGGTTGGGAACCTTGCACGGCAAGGATTCTAACCTAGCGAGGTTCCATTTAGCTATAGGTCGGCACATATTCTGCTTTGTTTTCATGTGGTCAGCCGTTGTTGACGTATCCACAATGCGGAAGGGAAGATGTCCTATCCAGTCCCGGGTGGTCACGGCCGGGACGGCGAGGCCTCGGGATTGGGACATGCTCATTGATAGTGAACCTTCTTGTCCATGACGCGGGCCTGGATCAGCGTCAGCGCGACCACGATGAAGAGGAAGACGACGGCAACCGCGGCGCCGTAGCCGGTGCGCAGGTACTCGAAGCTCTCGCGGTAGAGGGTGTAGAGCAGCATCTCGGAAGCGTGACCTGGTCCGCCTTGGGTTAGGATCTGCACGGTGTCGAAGGTCTCAAACGCCCTCAGCGCCACGACGATGAAGACGAACATCGACACCGGCCCGAGCATCGGCAGCGTGACGGTGCGCAGCCGGTCGAGCCAGAGGTCGGCGCCGTCGATGTCGGCCGCGTCATACAGGTCCTGCGGGATCGCCTTGAGGCCAGCGAGGAACAGCACCATGGCGTAGCCGAGGTTCTGCCAAATGCCGATGACAGCCAGCACCGGCAGCACAGTGGTCTCGTCGCGCAACCAGTTGGCGGTGGGCAGGCCGAGGCTGGCGAGCGTCTGGTTGACAAGGCCGATGGTCGGATGCAGCAGCGCCTCCCAGGCGATCGCCATGGCAGTGAGCGTCGCCATGAAGGGCAGGAAGTGGATGGCGCGGTAGAAGGCGCGCCACGACTCGCCGCTTTCGATCAGGAGCGCGATAGCCAGCCCCAGGAGGATCGTGCCGGGCACGACGAGGGCAACATAGCAGACGGTATTGACCAGCGAGGCGCGGAAGCCCGCGTCGGCGAAGACCTCGTGGAAGTTGCCGAGCCCGACGAAGGAGAGCGAGCCGGCGCCGAACTGCCAGTCGGTGAGCGCGATGGCGAAGACCGCGAAGACCGGAACAAAGAACAGGCAGAGGAGCAGCAGAAGTGCGGGGCCGGCCAGCGACCAGGCGGCGAAGGTCTCGGCGATCCGTTGGCGGCTGAGCGCCTTTGGGGCGTCGGAACCATCGGTCGGCGACGCGGCCTGTGCCGCTGCGGGAGAGGAGGCCGTGCTCATTGCACGCGCTCCCTCATCTTGAGCACGGTCGCGCTGGCATGATCGTGAGGACGCAGACGGCGTCCATCCGCGGCGAAAAACAGCAGCCGACCCGGTTTGACGCCGAGATGTAGCGTCTGCCCGGAAGTGATGTGCGGCGCACGTTCCGCGAGCAGGCGGGCGATCACCGGATGATCGGCTCCCGGCACATCGAGATGGACATAGAGGTCGGAACCCATGTGCTCGACGAGCCTAACCGAACCGGTCAGCACGTTGTCACCATGGCTGTCGACCAGATGGAAGGCCTCTGGGCGAATGCCGATCGACAGGCTGCTCCCCGGTGCGATATCGGCAGCGATGGAAAAGATCGTGCCGGCCGCATCGGCCGAACCTGCCTCCAGCACCTTCGCCTCGAGCATGTTGATCTTCGGCGAACCGATGAACTCGGCGACGCGCCGGTCGTCCGGGCCGGCGTAGATCTCCTGCGGCGGTGCGACCTGCAGCAACTGCCCATCCAGCATCACCGCCACCCGGTCCGACATGGTCATGGCTTCCGACTGGTCATGGGTGACGTAGACGAAGGTGACGCCGAGGCGCTTGTGCAGTTCCTTGATTTCGGCGCGCATCTGGACGCGAAGCTTGGCGTCTAGGTTCGACAAAGGCTCGTCCATCAGGAAGACGGCCGGCTGGCGCACCATCGCCCTTCCGACTGTCACGCGCTGGCGCTGACCGCCCGACAGTTGCCCCGGCTTGCGGGCGAGCAGATGCCCGATGCCAAGCGCCTTGGCGGTGCGCATGACGTCCTTCTCGATCTCCGCGGTGACCGCCTTCGTGCCCGGCAGGAAACGCCCGAGGAGCGGCAGCCGCTGCCAGGCCGACATCCGGCGCATCCTTAGTGGCACGGCCATGTTCTCGGCGACCGTCATATGCGGATAGAGTGCGTAAGACTGGAATACCATCGCAACGTCGCGCCGCTTCGGCCTGACCCCGTCGACTACGCGGTCATCTATCGCGATGGAACCGCCGGCCTGCACCTCAAGGCCTGCCAGTATCCTGAGCAGCGTCGACTTCCCGCAGCCCGACGGGCCCAACAGCGTCAGGAACTCCCCGTCCGCGATCTCAAGCGAGACGTCGCGCAGAACGGAGGTCGGGCCGAAGGATTTCGAAACGGCTTTGATATTGATACCACTCATTTCTTTGCTCCCTTGGGGGCGCCGCATTGTCTCGGCATTCGACGGAAAGGGCGCTTTAGCGACCTACCGGACCTGAGACCGGATAGACTGGTGGTTTGGACCGCCGCCAGTCGCGGCGACGGTCGGCATCTCGCGTCGGGGGCCCGACCTATACGAATGAGACCGCAATCTGATCGCGCTTGGACAACTGCAACAGCACGTCCCGAAGCGTGGCTTTCACCTCCGACAGCTCTTCCTCTGAAAGGACGTGCGACTCGATCAATTTGCGATCTAGCGTCCAGATCGAGTCTTCGGGAAGCGGATCGGTGCCGTAACGAGGAATGATATTCCAATGCACATGCGCAAAGGAATTGCCGAAGAACGCTACGTTCATCTTCCTGGCATTGAAAGCAAGCTGTACCGCCTCTGTCACCATCGCCATTTCGAGGAGATGTTTTGTCCGACTGTCGGTCGGCAGATCATGCAGTTCACGTGCCTTCCGCCTCGCGGAAAAGAAGCAATAGCCTTTGAAATATTGGCGGTTTCGGCTGAGCGTAACGATGCCCGTCTCAAGTTCGGCAACGAAATGCCGTTCGTCCGAATCATCGATCAATCGAAGGATTTCCTGCCGCGAGTAGGTTTCCTTGACCATTGTATCTTTCTTTCTGTAGGCCGGGTTTGCTGGCGGTTCCAGCACCCCGAGAGACGAGAACTGCCAATCATCGAGATCAGGATTTCCGCAGAAGGTTCGTGACGTCGCGGACCATCCCGGGCATGGCTTCTTCAGGCGTCTGCTTCAATGTCACCACGCCTTGCAGGTAATCACGGATGACGGTTGTGATCCGCGCGGCATTCGGACCGGGATAGGGGTTTTGAACCTTGACGCGGGGCAGCTCGCGGATCGCGGCAAGCACGGCCGGATTCTCTTTGTAGTAGCCGCCAAGATACGCGGGATCGTTCGCAGCAACGGCATTGACCGGTACGAAGCCGGTGGTTTTGACCATCAACGTCTGCGCCTCTGGCCCCGAAGCGAACTTCAGGAATTTCCAAGCAGCGGCGATCTTTGCGGGATCCTTGGTGGTGATGGCCATTCCGCCGCCACCTGACGCCAACTTTCCGTCCGTGGCCGACTGCGGGAACACCCCCGTACGGATATCCATCGTCGGTCCCGCGTTGGCCGTAAGCGTCTTCAATCTCGATGTCGAGGCGAAGTAGATGCCGATTTTCCCAGATGCGAATGCTTGGCGCGCTTGCTCGGCGGTCATGTCGACCATGCCCGCTTCACTGAACCGCTGCAGCAGTTTCAGCGCATCCCGTCCAGCCTGCGAGTCGAAGCCGATCTCGCCGTCTTCGGTGAAAACATCGCCGCCATGGCTGGAAACGAGGCTATTGAACGACCAATTGTAGCTATCCGCGTAGTACTCAAAAAACAGCGGCATCACGTCGGGTTCGGCCTTTCCTAGATCGGCCGCAATCGAGAGTATTTCGTTCCACGGCAGATCGAGGTTCATGAGGTCAGGACGAACCTTCTTGATCAAACTCATGTTGTAGTAAACGATGCTGGACGAGACGGACTGCGGTATCGCGACCAAGTGACCTTTCACGGTCGTCGTGCCAAGCGAACTCTGCTCAATGCCCACATTCTTCCAATCAGGATCGCTCGATATAAGATTGTCCAACGGCGTCAGGATACCCCGTTCAGCAAGAACAGGCATATCAGTGTAGCAGACCGATGAAACCATGTCCGGCAGGGCGCCCGTCACCGTGTTCCGAAGCATTTGCTGAAGTAGCGCGGGACAGTCGGTGGCGTTGGCTTCCAGTTCAATCTTGATGTCGGGATTTTCCTTCATGAACCGATCCGCGATCGGCTTTAGGAAAAGTGTGTCACGACCAGGAAAAGCATGGGTCAAGTGAAGGGTAATTGGTTCGGCGTATGACGCAGACGCACATGCGGCCAAGCCGATCGCGGCAATAAACGACAACAGTATTCGTTCCATCTGAGAGCTCCTGATCGGGCGGATTTGAATCTGAGCGGCGCCGAACACGCTGCGCCTCGAGATTAGAGGCGGAGCGAGAAAGCGGCACGTTTCGTATGATTGATTACTTACGGGGCTCGGATGAAGGTGATCTGACAGGTTCGGATCAAGTGAGCCACTTGTACCTGACTCTCACCGACAACGTTCCGGTATGCCACTGCGGGTCTTGACGGATGAGCCGGTCATCGAAATCGCACCGCGTCGCGGTCGAAATATCGCCCAAAGCCCGAGACAACGGTGAGCCTCGCATCCGCGACAGCGCTCCAGCAGCATCCCGACCCGTGCTTGGTAGTCGGCGACAGAGGCCCTCAACGTCCTCGTGGCGATCCGCAACGGCCTCGTCGCCTTACGCGGATAAGGCAACGACTATTGCCACGCGAGGCGGGTGGTGTGACCTCTTCTGCCCATTCCGCATTGTGAAGCAGGCCAAAAGCACACGTCTATGATCTGGTGTGCCTCAATGTGTCATTATTTAAATTTTACTACCAATTCCATATATTGGGGCAATATTCTCATCCGCGACCAGACAATCGGTTGGCCATCAATATCAATGTTGATGTTCGTCAGGATTGTAACAGGTTGCCCACGAGGCCTGCCAAAAAGCTTTGCATCAGTGCTTGAGAGGGCAGCGGACGTGATCCTTGTTTCGAGACGCTGGTATTGCGTGACGCCATATTCCTTCCAGGCGGAGGTGAAACTGCCACTCTCCTGGATAAACTCTTCTATTCCCTCGAAACGCGGGAGGGGAAAGTAGCTCGACGTCGCGGCTATTATCGCATCTTCCACGACTGTAACCGTGTCGATTCTTCGGGCGAAGTGATGAAGCGTCAAATGAAGATTTCCGGCAAGGTCCTTATCCAGGCGTACACGTTCCGAACCGGTATATCGTCGCTCTCCTACACGATGAATACTCCCGAGTGTTGCGGTCAACCGCGATGTTGCCCCGATGGGATGCACGACAAGGCGCTCCTTTACGAACGCTCCTTTGCCTTGTTCCACCCTGATGATGTTGCGCTCGCGAAGGACCGAAAGGGCGCGGCGAATCGTATTTCTGTGCACATCGAAACGAGCGGCGAGTTCAAACTCGCTCGGCAATCGCGCACTTGGCGGCCATTTACCCTCCTGAATTTCGGCTTCGAGAGCGCGCACGACGATGCGCCAGAGCGTAGTGGCTCCGCGTCGTTCTGACAAACTGGGGCGATCGGACGATTTCATCGGTCGACTTCTGCGTTTGGCTCGATATGGACCTTTATAGCGTATGAGGCCCGATCCAAGTTCTAAGTTGTAGGTACAAGTTGGCCAGAGGTCTACGCATTGTCATCACTTCGTCTCCCAAGCGGCCGACATCGCTGTTAAGACCGTTGCAATTGATGAACAGAGCGGGGCTCCATCCCATGACAGTTATTGAGGCTTGGCCTGGCCAGGATTGCCTAAACGAAAGCGGACATTCTGAAACCATATTAGCAAACGCCAGGATCGTCACCAACTCGGAGTGTTTTAGCGGAACCGTCAGGATCAAGAACGGCGTGATTGCCGACATCACTCGCGGCACATCGGCAGCCGCCAATGCATTAGATGTCAACGGGGATTTTCTGATCCCCGGCATCGTGGATGTTCACACCGACCATCTGGAAAAGCACATCCTACCCCGCGCCGGAATGACCTGGAATCCAGTGAGCGCGGCGATCGCCTATGATGCCCAAATCATTGCTGCCGGCACGACGACTGTTTTCGACTCCCTGACCGTGGGCGCAGTCGGGAACCCGGAACGGCAGCGCCTTTTGCCACTTATGATCGAAGGAATTCAGCGAGCACAGGCGCACCAAGCACTGAGGGCTGAGCATTTCCTGCACCTTCGATGTGAAGCGGAGGAGCCAAGTCTCCTCGATATCGTACCGGAATACCTCGATCGCCTGGATCTTCGCTTTGTGACGATCATGGATGACGGTCCTCACCGCAACCTCGAGCGCTTCCGCCGGATTCACACCTACAAGGGCCGAAGCGAGGCCGAAATTGAGGACATGATCGCGACAAAGAAATCCTCCTCGGATTGCAGCCGGTTCAACAGGAAGCGGCTCCTTGAAATGTGCTGGGAGCGCAAGATCGCTTGTGCAAGTCACGACGACACGACCGCTGACCATATAGAGGAAGCTGTGCGGGCTGGGTCAAACATCGCAGAGTTTCCCATTTCAATGGAAGCTGCGCGGGCGGCGCGCGCCGCGGGCATGACGGCCATCGTCGGCGGACCGAATATCGTCGCAGGACGATCGCACATTGGCAATGTTTCCGTGCGCGAACTCGCAGAACACCGGCTCTTCGACATTATTTGCTCGGACTACATCCCGGCAAGCCTACTGCGTGCCATCTGGTATCTCCCTACGCTGTCGAACGGACCGTCGCTCCCGGAAGCGGTCGCTATGGGAACCCTCAATCCGGCAAAAACCTTTGGTTTCTCCGACCGCGGCGAAATCGCGATCGGCAAGCGCGCCGATCTCGTGCAGGTCGCGGACATTGACGGTCCCGTTGTCCGTTCCGTGTGGCTTCGTGGCAGGCGGATGCTCTGAAGCACATGACTTTCACGGAAAAACACGATTTGGAGGCATCAATGAACCGCAGCCGCGAGGCCTGGATGACGACGCTCGCCAAAGCGCCGCTCGCCGAAATCGAACTTCATTGGGCAACGATACCCTCTCCCAAATTCGAATGGGTCCGCCGTCCTGAAGTGGGAATGATCATGCTCAGGGGGCGGATTGCGAAAGGAAATGCGCCGTTCAATGTCGGCGAGGCAACGATCACCAGATGCACAGTGCAGATTGAGAGCGGGGAAATCGGCGTCGCCTACGTGCTGGGAAGAAGCAAGCGGCATGCGGCGCTGGCGGCGTTACTTGACGCGCTGATGCAGAGGGAATCAGGGAACGGGGCCTCGACTGTCACGTCAATCGTGGACGCCCTTGATGGGCGCATTCGGGAAGCGGGCACCCGGGTCAAAAGTGAGACCTACTCCAGCAAGGTCGACTTCTTCATGTACGGACAGGGGGGATGACCCGAATGACTATGCGATCCTTGGCACGACAATTCGAAGACCCCATCCGTGACACTCAGCGGGCATTTCGGCAGCTTCTTAAGGCTCTTTCGCGCCCGGGAACAGCTGTGTCCCTCCGTCAGCCGATAGGCTATCCCCACCCGCTTAACGGCACGATGGCGGCGATCGCCCTGACCCTTCTCGATGGCGACTGCCCGTCCTGGCTGAGCCGGTCGATCGCGACTGACAACGTGCGCAACTACCTCCATCTTCACACGAACGCCTTGCTGACAGCCGGGCCGGATTCCGCGAACCTGGCCTTTGTCGGGGATACCGCGGAACTTCCTGCGCTGTCGTGCTTCAACCAAGGCGAAGCCTCGTCGCCGGAAAAGGCCACAACGGTCATCGTGCGCCTACCTTCGCTGTCGGGCGGACCGAAGGTTACCCTCAGTGGTCCGGGGATCGAGACAACTGCGGCTATCGCCCCTGCCGGACTACCTGACTGGTTTTGGCCCGAATGGAAAAAGAACGCGGCCAGGTATCCGCTTGGCGTGGACGTCTTTCTAGTTGACGACTTGCAAGTCGTCGGCCTTCCCAGATCAATAAAGGCTGAATGGCGATGATGATTACCTCCATCAAGGGCGGTGAGGCCGCGATTGCTGCGTCCCATAAGCTCATAGCGAAACGTCGGCGCGGCGATACGACGGTCGCCGAACTCACAGTCGAGCAGATCAGCCAGCAGATGTCCTTGGCGGTTGATCGTGTCATGAGCGAAGGTTCGCTCTACGATACGACCCTTGCAGCACTGGCGATCAAGCAGTCGGAAGGCGACCTGATCGAGGCGATTGCCCTTGTCAGATCGTTCCGCACCACGCTGAACCGCTTTGGCTATGGCGAACCGGTCGACACAGGAACGATGCTGGTCCGCAGAAGAATTGCCACGACCCACAAGGATGTCCCGGGCGGGCAGTTCCTTGGCCCGACATACGACTACACCCACCGTATCCTGGACTTCTCACTTCTGAATGGATCGAGTGAAGCGCCGTCCGCTCGCGTCATGAGCACCGAAGAGGAACTTTCCAATCTGAAAGAGTTAGACGAGGAGGGCGGCATCCTGGCGAGATCGGATATCATCGAGAGCGTCGAGGGAATCGCTCCTCGGGACGTCAATGACATAACGAGGGAACCGATCGCTTTTCCGTCGAAGAGAGACGAACGTCTGCAGACCCTGACGCGTGGTGATGAAGGGTTTCTCGTCGCACTCTGCTATTCGAGCATGCGCGGATACGGACGAAACCACCCCTTTGTAGCAGAACTTCGTTATGGCGATGCGGAAGTGTTTTTCGACGTCCCAGAAATCGGCTTGACGGTCGGTGTCGGTACCGTGCGCCTATCGGAATGCCAAACCATCCATTTGACACCCGGCAACGGTTCACGCGCTCCGCAGTTCACGCGAGGCTATGGACTGGTATTGGGTCAGGGCGAGAGAAAGGCGATTGCAATGGCCGTTCTCGACCGTTCCCTGCGAGCGGACGAGTTCGGCGAGGAGGCCGAATATCCGGCGCAGAACGAAGAGTTCGTCCTGTCTCATTCCGACAGCGTCGCAAGCTCTGGTTTGGTCCAGCATCTGAAGCTTCCGCACTACGTCGATTTTCAGGCCACCATGCAACTGCTCGAGCAGATGCGGGACGAATACATGAACAGGCGGTCGGAAGACTTTGCCGACGACCGGATGATCGAGGAGAACGAAATTGCAGACTGAAATCATCCTCGATGAAGACGACGGTTACAACTACGCCTATCTCGACGAAACGTCTAAGCGGATGGTCCGACGCGCGATTCTGAAAGCCGTCGCCGTTCCCGGATACCAAGTGCCCTTCGGAAGCCGTGAAATGCCGCTGCCTCCGGGTTGGGGAACCGGCGGGATGCAGGTCACGGCGAGCATCATCGGTTCAGACGATCGGCTGAAAGTGATCGATCAGGGTGCTGACGATACCGCGAATGCCGTGTCGATCCGCCAATTCTTCAACCAGGTCTCCGACGTCGCCACGACGGAGCGGACAACGGAAGCCACCGTCATTCAGACGCGACATCGAATTCCGGAAGACCCGCTCACCGAAGACCAGATCATCGTTTTTCAGGTGCCGAACCCCGAACCTCTCCGGCGGCTTGTGGCTCAGGAGGCCCTGACTAAGAAAATGCATTCCTTCGCGCGTTATGGGGCCATCTATGTGCAACTCTACGAGGACATCGCCCGCCATGGGGGAGTGTCGATCGTCACCGACTATCCCGTGATGGTCAACGGCCGCTACCTGGCGTCCCCTTCACCGATACCGAAATTCGATAATCCAAAGCTCAATCGCAGCCGCGCCTTGGCGCTGTTCGGGGCAGGACGCGAGCGAAGAATCCATGCCATCCCGCCTTTCACGGATGTGAAGAGCCTGGACTTCGCCGACCACCCGTTCACCGTCCAGCGGTGGAATGAGTGCTGCTCACTCTGTGGAGCGGCGGACAGCTACCTCGACGAAGTCTTGCTGGATGACAACGGAACGCGCGCTTTTATCTGTTCTGACACGTCATATTGCACGGACAGGCGCGAAAGGAACGAGCCATGAAACGGACATCGATGCAGGTCCTGAAAGTTGACTCTGTCCGCAAGGACTACGGGGGCATCTCGGCGTGCAGCGACGTCTCGCTGTCGCTTCGCAGAGGTGAGGTGCTCGGGATTGTCGGAGAGAGCGGCTCGGGGAAATCCACTCTTCTCAAGTGTTTGGCCGGCGCTGTGCGACCAAGTTCCGGAACCATTCATATTTCCAGCGGGGACGCGATGGCCGACCTGTGGGCGATGGACGAGGCGCTACGGGAACAGTTTCTCCCAACTGCTATTTCACTCATCCATCAGAATCCGAGAGATGGCATCCGGCTTAACGTCAGCGCCGGCGGCAACATCGCCGAACCGTTGCTGGTGAATGGCGAACGATATTACGTCACCCTCCGCGACACCTCCCTGAAATGGCTGGAACGGGTCAACATCGATGCCAACCGCATTGAGGACCTGCCCAGGACATTCTCCGGCGGGATGCAGCAGCGTCTCCAGATCGCCCGAGGACTGGCAACCCATCCGCGCCTGGTCTTGATGGACGAACCAACGGGTGGCCTCGACGTCTCGGTGCAGGCGAAGCTCCTGGACCTCATTCGCAATCTTGTACGCGAACTGGGCATTGCCGCGATTATCGTGACACACGACATCGGCGTGGCGCGACTTCTCGCGGATCGCCTGATGGTCATGCAACGGGGCCGGGTGATCGAGGAGGGTCTCACCGATCAGGTGCTCGACGATCCCCACCATCCCTATACACAGCTGCTTGTCTCGTCTGTCCTGCAGGTTTGAGACGGTAAGGAGGTTATCATGACCGTTCGCCTGCACGCCAAAGGCCTATCCAAAACCTTCACGCTCCACACGCAGGGCGGCGTCGCCCTGCCGGTCTTCAACAACATCGACCTTATGGTAAAAGGCGGCGAATGCGTCTGCCTGCACGGGCCCTCCGGCGCCGGCAAGTCGACACTGTTGCGCTCGCTTTATGCCAACTACAAGCCGGATGCCGGGCGGATCCTGGTCGAGCACCTTGGCGAAACAGTGGATCTTTTGGCGGCCGAGCCCTGGGAAGTCGTTGACATCCGCCGCAGCACCATCGGCTATGTCAGCCAGTTCCTGCGGGTCATTCCACGCGTCTCCGCCCTCGACGTCGTCGCCGAGCCGGCGATCGCCAATGGCATGCCGGCCAATGTGGCCAAGGCCCTCGCCAAAACCCTGCTTACCCGGCTGCGCATCCCGGAACGGCTCTGGTCGCTGGCGCCCGCCACCTTTTCCGGCGGCGAGCAGCAGCGCGTCAACATCGCCCGCGGCTTCATCGTCGATTATCCGATCCTGCTTCTTGACGAGCCGACCGCCTCGCTCGATGCCGCCAACCGCCAGACCGTAGTTGACCTGATCCGCGAGGCCAAGGCGCGCGGCACGTCCATTGTTGGCATCTTCCACGACGAGGAGGTACGCAATGCTGTTGCCGACCGCCTGTTCGAGGTGGGGAAAATCAGCGCTGAGGAAAGGCCTGAAATCAGTAGCCGACGCGGGGTTGCCGCCTGATGTCCAGCGAAGCTCGCTACGCGATTTACTACAGCCCGCCGGCAGAGCATCCCCTGACACGGGCCGCTGCTGAGTGGCTGGGACGAGATGCCTTCCGGACTGCCTGTGGCAGCGGTGCTGCGGATCTGGACGACCGGGTACGATCCATTACGACAGAACCCCGCCGGTACGGCTTCCACGCGACGCTGAAAGCCCCCTTTCGGCTCGCCGCCGGCCGACATATCGACGAGCTTGACGAAGCCCTCTTCCGCTTCGTCGCGGCCTGTCGGCCATGCCCGATCGGTCCGCTGCGGATTGATTTGATCAGCGGCTTCTTTGCGCTCGTGGCGGCCAGACCGTCACCGATGCTCCGTGCGTTTGCCTCCACCATCGTTGCAGCCTTCGACCCGTTCCGGGCTCCCTTGAGCGAAACGGAATTGCAGCGACGCCTGAGCCATTGTCTCGACGATACCGAGACCGCGCACCTGGTGCGCTGGGGGTATCCTTATGTGTTCGATCGGTTCCGCTTCCATCTGACGCTGACCGACAAGCTCTCGCCGGGGATGCAAGCGAAGGTGCGGCACCAGCTCGAGAAGCGGTTCGGAGCGCTGACGACGGAAGACTATGCCATTGATGCCTTGACGCTGTTCGAGCAGGCGCAGCCCGGCACGGACTTCGTCGTCCGCGCCCGCTTCCCGTTCAAGAGGGGAGGGTAGTGTGATGGCGAACCCTGGTTCACAGGGCCAGCTCGTCCTGGTCGTCGGCCCGAGCGGCGCCGGCAAGGATACATTGCTGACGCTGGCGCGGGAGCAGCTCGCCCGTGACGATCGTTTCCGTTTCGTGCGGCGCGTCATCACCCGCCCGGCCGGCGCCGGCGAGGACAGCGAATTCATGGCGGAGGAGGTCTTCCGCAAGCGTGTCGAGAAGGGCGCTTTCGCGTTGCATTGGCAGGCGCATGGTCTGTTCTACGGCCTCCCGAACACGATGGACGAATGGCTGGCCCATGGACACGTTGCGGTCGCCAACGGATCGCGCGCCGTCCTGCCCGAAGCCCGGCGCAAATATCCCTGTCTGATGATTGTGAACGTCACCGCGCCACCCGCGGTGCTGGCCGAACGGCTGAGGAACCGCGGCCGTGAAGCAGGCGAGGGGGTGTCAGGCCGCTTGATGCGTAGCGTTGCATTCGAGATCAGCGGGCCGGATGTCGAAGAGATCGACAACGCAGGTCCGCCGGCTATCGCCGCGGACTGCTTGATTCAGGCCCTTCGTCGATGCGTTCAGAACTGATGGGGAAAGAACGATCTTCGGCGCGAGGTCCGAAGTGCGCTGCGTCCTTCGCAGACCTGACGGCTTTCGGAGCAGAGCGTGCCCGGCTGACAGAAGGAAGGCCGGTATCCGGCCATTTGTCGGAACCGAGATTGGCGGGGCAAAGCCAGGGCAGCCGCAATGTCGCGCTCTCCTCGATCCAGGAGGCTTGCATGACCGCAATCCGGCTCTTTGGGAGTGGTGTCACTGACGCCTGTCGCGGGTGAGGGTGGGCGGATGGGGAAGGGCATTGATCACATAGAGCTTCGCCATTTGCGCTATTTCCTCGCCGCATCCGAGCACACGAGCTTCCGCAAGGCGGCCCTGGGAGACCGCTCAAACACCAAGATCCAAGCTGCATTCAGCCATTGTGCGGGTCTTTTGGTCAGTTTACTGACCCACGTTCTTGCTACGTACTGCGTTAGCATGTGTTTGGGAGCAGATCTTGTTCCGGCCTCATCCTGGCGCGGGAACTGATGGCCCGGGTGACGGCGAAGACCCGTAGCAACTCGAAACTGCCGGAGTTGGTCGAGCTGTTCCTCTCGCGGCCGCTGGTGACGGCGCCGCTCGGAGCCAAGCTCTTGAAGGTCACCCCTAAAGCGATTGATCTGATGCTGGCGCAGCTCGGCGGCGCTCTCCCGCGCGAGATCACCGGACGCACCCGCTACCGCGCCTGGGGCATCGTGTGAGGCCAATCTCCGGGATCTCGTCGGTCAATAACGGAACAATGCTCTTTCGCTGTTTACCTATTCGTATTCCGTTGTTTCCCGGACCGACCGCCTCGTGCAATCTTCCGGGGGCTCTGATAGAGCATTGACTTGACCCTAGGCAGCCGCACCCGCTTTAGCCCAGTCCCGGAACGCTCGAGCGCCTGTGCCGACACAGGACATCAAAGACATTGGATAGCCAGGCATCGCCGTTGTCGCCATTCCGACATCGTATTTTCCTTGCCATTTGGATTGCAAGTCTCGCCTCCAACTTCGGAGGGCTGATCCAGTCGGTCGGCGCCGCCTGGCTCATGACCTCGATCGGCGCTTCGGCTGAACTAGTGGCTCTGGTGCAAGCATCGATCACGCTGCCGATCATGCTATTCTCGCTTATGGCCGGCGCCATCGCCGATAATTTCGACCGGCGCAATCTGATGCTGGCCGCGCAAATCTTCCTGCTCGTTGTCTCGATCGCCCTGACCCTCTGCACCTATTTCGGTCTGATAACGCCCTGGCTTCTGCTTGCCTTCACCTTCCTGGTTGGCTGCGGGACAGCCTTCAACGGTCCGGCCTGGCAGTCTCTCGTCGGCGAGATGGTGCCCCGGTCGGACCTGCCGGCCGCGATCGCCCTCAACAGCATGGGCTTCAATATCGCGCGCAGCGTCGGACCTGCCATTGGCGGGATGATCGTTGCGACGGTCGGCGCCTTCGCCGCCTTTGCCACTAATGCCATCAGCTCCGTCGGGTTGATCGTTGTGCTGATGCGATGGCGGCCGGCAATCCCGCCTAGAACCCTGCCGCCGGAATCACTCAGGGCGGCCATGGCAGCGGGAATCCGTTATGTGGCCATGTCGCCCAATCTTGGGGTCGTGCTGTTGCGTGGCGCAGCCTTCGGACTGGCGGCCGTTGCCGTTCAAGCCCTGATGCCACTCATCGCCCGAGATCTGATCCACGGGGGCCCCCTCATTTATGGTTTCCTGCTCGGCGCCTTCGGCGCCGGTGCGATCGGTGGGGCCTTTCTAGTCATGCCTCTGAGCCAGGCGCTGTCACTCGAGGCCCTCGTGCGCCTGGCCTTTGCCAGCTTTGCAATCTGCGCGACTGTGGCAGGGCTCAGCCCCCTGTTGCCTCTGACCATGGCCGCAATGGCCCTTGGAGGCGCAAGCTGGGCCGTGGCGCTCTCGAGCTTTAATACGACTATCCAGCTGTCCTCGCCGCGCTGGGTCGTTGGCCGCGCCCTCGCGCTCTACCAGATGGCGACCTTCGGCGGCATGACCTTTGGCAGCTGGCTCTGGGGCGCTGCCGCCGAGCGCTACGGCACCGCGGACGCTCTGCTCGTCTCAGCGGTTACGCTGGTCGCCGGAGCGGTGCTGGGCCTGAAGTTTAGGCTGCCGGAACTAACAACGCTGAACCTTGATCCTCTCAACCGGTGGACCAAGCCTGACATCGCGGTCGACATTCGCCCCCGCAGCGGACCGATTGTGATCACGATCGAATACGTCATCCGTCCGCAGGATGTGGTGGCGTTTCTCGCGGTCATGGCGGAGCGGCGGCGGATCCGGCGCCGTGACGGAGCGCGCCACTGGACCTTGCTGCGGGATCTCGAGGACCCGGCGGTGTGGGTGGAACGCTACCACAGCCCCACGTGGGTGGAATACGTGCGGCACAACCAGCGCATGACTCACGCCGATGCAGCCGTCAGTGAACGCCTGCGAGCGCTTCACCAAGGGCCTGGTCAGCCGCGGGTGCATCGCATGATTGAGCGTCAGACAGGGGGGCTGATCGCCGACGATACCTCGCCGACCAGCAATGTGGCCGACCTTTGAGGGGGATGCGCAAGTTTTGTGCCCCCACTTCACCCTCAGACAACTGTTTCCAGTGTGCTGAATCGCACCGGGATCACGGTTCATGAGCTGATCTGCCTGCCTTCGGCCTTGTCGATGACGGTGAGCTGTTGTGTTTCCTCGGGACCAAGGGGCAGTAGCATCGTGAGCATCCGCGGAAGACCGCGGAATCTTGTATGCATCCGAGGAAGGACGCGGGATAAAGCCTCGCGTAACTGGGATCCTGGCTAATCTGTGTGCGGGTTTAAGCGCCGGGTTTTTGTGATGCGGCGGCGTCCCTGCGAGCCTCGATGATGTATTTGAGGTTGTTGATGCCATCTTCGGTAAAGAGGACAATGTGCTCGGTCAATTCGCAGGCCGGAAAGGTGTCGTAGGCACTGAGGCAGCCGTCTTCCGAGAACATTTCGATGGAGCACTCGTGCAGGAAGTCCTCGTCTTCACCGAGCATTTCAGCCACGTATTTCAGCGTGTACAGAGTTGAGTTGCGATATCCCATTCGTCGATCCCTTTTCTGTCAGGCGGCCAGCTGAGGAGCGGGCTTCAGGGCCAGCCGTCGGCTTTTCCATTCCCAGGGAAGCAATTCATGCAGGCGGGCGACAGGAAGATCGGCGATCCGGGCCAGCACGTCGGCGAGCCAGGCTTTTGGATCGACGTCGTTGAGACGACAGGTCGTGATGAGGGTGAGCATGACGGCGGCACGATCGGCCCCGCGCTGGGAACCGGCGAAGGTCCAGTTGCGGCGCCCCAGGGCGATCCCTCTCAACGCCCGTTCGGCGGCATTGTTCGTGAGACAAACCCGGCCATCTTCCAGGAAACGGGCAAAGCCGCTCCAGCGCTTCAGCATGTAATCAATGGCTCCGATCACCTCGGACGATCGGGTGAGCGTGGCACGCTCCCGTTTCAGCCACTCGTGCATGTCATCGAACAGCGGCTTGCTTTTCTCCCTCCGCACAGCCAGTCGTTCTGCGGCGCTCAAGCCGTTGATCTGACGCTCGATTTCAAACAACGCGTCGAACCGTTTGACGGCTTCCAACGCGATGGGGGAGATCGGCCTGCCGTTTCTTTTGCCATCCCGAGCACTTTTCTCGATATCGGCCAGTTCAAAGAATTTCCGCCGCGCATGCGCGTGGCAGAAGGCAAAGGTAATGGGCACTGCTTTCTGTTCGGCAACACTGATCGGCTCGAAGCCATTGTAACAGTCACTCTGCAGAATGCCGCCATACCCGACCAGGTGTTTCTGCGGATGTTCGCCGCGACGGTCACTCGAAGCATAATAGACCGCTGCCGGAGCCGTGCCGCCCCGAAGGGCTGGTCATCTCGCACGTAGCTCCAGATGCGCCCGGTTGTACATTTGCTTTTGGCTCGGATGGGAATGGTCGTATCGTCGCCGTGAAGGCGCTCGGCCGCAAAGACATGCTTCTCGATCAGGTCAAAGACCGGCATGAGAGCGGCGGTTCCAAACCCGACCTGATCGGCCAGCGTCGAGGTCGAAAGCGCGATGCCTTCGCATGTGAACCGGGCGCTCTGGCGATTGAGCGGACTGTGCATGCCGAACATGTCGAAGAGGATCGTCGCCAGCAGATGAGGGCCGATGAAGCCGCGCGGCGTGGCATAAAACGGCGCCGGCGGCTGGCTGATCGCCTCGCAATCCCGACAGCTGAACTTTTCCCGGACCGTCTCGATCACTTTGAACCGACGCGGGATCTCCTCCAACGTCTCGGTGATGTCCTCGCCCAGTTTCGACAGGCGCGAGCCACCGCAGCATGCACAGGTAGCCGGGGGATCGATCACCACGCGTTCGCGCTCGATATCCTCCGGCCAGGGCTTTCGTACCGGCCGCCTGCGCACAAAAGAGCGCCCGTTTGATCTCCTGGCCGCGGCCGCCTGCGCCGCAACCTCATCCTCCGTCGCAGCCATCACCAGTTCTTCGAGCTGCAATTCCAGCTGGTCGATCAGCCGTGCCGCGCGCTCGGAACGCTGGCCGCGCAGTTCGCGCTTCAGCTTTTCGATCGCCAGTTCCAGACGGGCGATCAGTGCCTCGCTGTCGGACAACCTGGCCTGCGCCTTGGCGGCTTGCGCCACCGCCATGTCCCTCTCGGCGACAACGACATCCCGTTCCGCCTGCAACACCTCACGCTCGGAAAGCAGCGCCAGATAGGCGCTCGCAAGCTCTTCTGGAAGATCGACAGGCATCGACGGCATGACGCCATTCGATCAGAATTTCCCTGTATTTTCAATCGAATAATGCTACCCGACCCGTGTCGGACGCCAGGTTTCCTAAGGATTGCGCCAGTCGATTCCGGACAGCAAATAAGACAGCTGCGCAGGGGATATCGCCACCACGCCGCCTTCCATGTTTGGCCAGATAAACCGGCCTCGCTCCAGTCGCCGGGTAAAAAGGCAAGCCCCCAAACCATCATGCCAGATAATTTTGATCACGTCAGACCGGCGGCCCCTGAAGCAGAACAAATGACCACCGAGCGGCTCATGCTTCAACACCTCCTGCACCTGCAGGGCCAGTGATGGAAAGCCGCGTCGCATATCGGTATAGCCCGTTGCCAGCCATACCTTTACACCCGGGCTCATCGGAAACAGGTTCATCATCGGAGAGTTTCCAACCCGCGCATGACCCGCAGCAACACCTCCACATCGACATCCCGGTCAACAATCACACGCCGGGCATTCGCGGTGACGACCTCCATACGGCTGCTCGGTTGTGTCGTTCCTTCCGCTGGCCAAGCCAGCGTCGAATGTTTGACGGACGCCTGATAGTCCGGAACGATAACGGCGGGAACGAACCCTTCAAACGAGCCGCCAAGCCTGCCCTCTCGCGCCGCCTTGCGCCAGCTGTTCAATTGCCAGCGGGTGATCCCGTGTCGGCGCGCAGTAACCGTCACCTGCCGGGAGCCGGAATAGCTCTCCGCAACAATCGCTCGCTTTGCCTCATCGCTGAAGCGGCGACGGCGACCACTTTCCACAATCTCCAGGCGGCTGATTTGCTGCTGGCTGTCTCCAATAATGTCCATGGCTAGAATACCGGCTATATTGACGTCCATATAGCCAGTCCTCTTCCAAATCCATCAATCGGACAAGACGGCCCTGCTCGGCTTTTAATTACCCATAGATTTGCGCTCCGATCCTGGCGCCGAGTTCGATATCCATCAGGCGCGAAAGTCCTCTCCACATGACGGTGTTGCCGGGCGGCGGATCATGCCCACGGGCGAGATGGCCGCCCATGCGAGCGATCTTGGTCAGATAATGCGAGAGTGTTTTTCTCCGCAGCAACACTTGGCCCTTGTCTCTCACCAGCTCGTCAAGCAGGTCGATTTCCAGCCCCGTCAAGGCCAACTGCGGCGGCACGTGCGGAATGACGCGATTGAGCATCGTCATCCAGAAGATCCGCCAGCTCAGGATGCAGTAGATGCTGAGCAGGTTCACCAGTCGCTCGGCCGTTCTCAGCTTGGTCTCCTCAGCCCGGCAGCCGGATTTGAGGATCTTGTGGAACAGCTCGACCTTCCAGCGCATGGCGTACCAGTCGAGCATCTGGATCGCGTCCGCGCGGGATCGCACCGGCAGATCCGTGATCAGCTTCCAGTCAATCCGCGCCCGGTCCTTCGGCGTGTGACGTTCCTGCGCGTGGACCACCGTCAGGGTAAGGGCCGGAGAGCGCTTCTGTTTGCCGATCGGCGGCAGAACATGGATCCGGCGGTATCTCAGTTCAACGACCGCAGGGCTGACAGCACCTTTTGGGCTGCGAACTTCAACCTGATGCCGTCCTTTGACCTTCACCTCCTGCATCTCGTCGGCGATGGTGTGTTGCCCGTCACCCGCCAGCCGATCCACGCAGGTCCGGACCAGAAAGTGCGTGCCCAGAGCATGAGCCGTGCAGAAGAATTCGTAGATGTCATTCTCGCGGTCGCCGATATGGATGCAGCGCTCAGGAGCACCGAACAGCGCCACAGATTGCTTCAGGCACTCCAGCCAGCGGATACTCTCTTTCTGGTCGATCGGCACCCGGGTCGGGTTGATCCTGCGCTTGAGCTCCTTGGTGCCCTTGAACTGGGCTCTCGTCCAGAACTTGATGGCGGAAAGCCCGAGTGGCAGCCCCTCTGCGGTCACGGCCAGGCAGGAGATCATCAGCAGCCCGCAGACTGTGCATCCTGTAGCGACCTTCCTTGTCGCGCCCGCTGTTGACCCGGCAGGTGGACCCAATCCGCCGGGGTTGCGCGCGCTGGTAGGACAGTTCCGTTGTGTCCTGAATGACCAGGATGGGTCCATCGACTGCGGCAAAGCGGGTGCGGGTCGCCTGGAAATGGCCTTGAAGGATCTCGTGTTCGGAGACCTTGGGATTGGACAGGAAGCGATAAGCGGCCTTGGTGTTGGCCCAGTCCTGGCAGGCCAGCGGAAGGCTGCCGCCGATGGCACCGGCCATGTGGGTCAGGAGCTTACGCAGGCGCTGGTCAAGACGGTTGTCCCGAAAGCTGCAGCCAGCGAGTTCCCGCTCGACCCAGGAGACGGCTTCAGCCGCATCGTTAATGAGGTGGGGTGCTGGGAGCGAGGCCCTCGTCATGGCCCGGCTCCCTTGCGGCCGTGGCCCAGCAGACAACGGACAGTCTGATCAGGGCTCAACCCACAGGGATGGGCGAGATCACGCAAGAGCTGAGAGAGAACTCGGCCCATGAGACGCCTCTCATAGACAATGAGGTGCTCGATAAGGAATCACGATGTGGGCTGGTCAGGCAAGCGCGGCGGATCAGACCAAAAATGTGGGTAATTGAAAGCCTGCTCGGATGGGTACGGAATCTTTGACCGTGGCGCGGTAAAGTGGGCGCACGGAGATCGACGAGGCGGTTCTCGCCCTGATGTGGTTGACGCTGCACGATGAGCGCCGGGCCTGGGAGAGCTTTGATTGAAGCGCAACCGGTCGGCTCTTCCAGAAGGCCGGCATGCAGCCACTGCGACAGAGGACCGGCCTCCAGGCCGACACGGGTGAGCGGCAGGTTTAGGCTGGCGAGGAAGGTCTCAAGCGCCTCGGATTCGCTGGCGATCTTCGCCTCGCGGAAGATTTGTCCTGAGGCATCAAGGATGCAGACGCTGCTCAGTTCCAAAGACACGTCGATTCCGGCATAGTCGTCCATGGCTGTCCCTCATGATGTTTGGGGCCAACCAATCGGACTCCGTGTCTACATCTTCACTCTGAAGGGCAGCCACCCCGCTCCGCTGCTGCGCAAGTGGCAGGCCTATTACATCATCTAGGACGATCTTTCATCAGCTCGGATGCGAGATGCACAAGGACTTGGCGCAACCATTTGTGTCCCGCATCGTGATCGAAGGATGCGTGCCACAGAAGTGAGATCGAAATGGTCGATAGAGCCACCGGCGGTGGGCTAAGGCTTAAATTGAAGGTGTTAGCAAGTAGCCGCGCCGGCATCGCATGCATCGTAGCAATAGATGGTGCTTGAGCAACCAGGATTGGGATACTCATAAATCGAGGTGTCGTGAGAGCAATTCTGCGCGTCAGTCCGATTTGAGCTAACGCCGCATCTACAACACCATATTCTCCATGTCGTAGGCTAGTGAGGATATGTGGGAACCGGAGATAATCCCCCATAGATATTGGGGTCATCGCTTCTACTAGTGCCGAATTGAAGAGGCATAGATAAGAGTCAGTCAAGAGAATCCGTGACCTATGGTGAGTCTGAGCCATACCGAACGGCCCTATTCCGATCCCAAAATCGATATGGTTCAGGTCTAGCTCTTCGAGCACGGTTTCAGGATCAATAGTGTGCATTCTAAGTCTTACCCCCGGAGCCAGGTCTGTTAGGAACGCCAATAACTTAGGAACAAGCAAAACTTCAACGCTGTCGGGAAGCGCTATCCGAAAGCTACGTTCCGCTGTCTGAGGGTCAAAACTGGAGTCGCTCCTTATCAGCGACTGCACATTCAGCAGGACAGTCTGCAAGGGGCCTAGAAGCGCCTCAGCCCGTGGCGTGCGCCGCATACCATGAGGTGCACGAGTTAGGAGTTCGTCACCGAACACTACACGCAGGCGCGCCAAGTTGTGGCTCATCGCAGACTGGCCTAAACCAACGATCTGGGCCGCTCGTGTGACACTCTGTTCGGTGAGCAGAGCATCAAGTGCAACAAGTAAGTTCAGATCCAGCTTTGATAGATTAACGTGATCGATGATCATCATTGATGCGATCAATTTGATTAATAGCGATAGCTAAGTTATCCGAATTTAACGAGATTTCTAGTTAGTTTCGGAGCTAACAGCGCTCCCCGTGTCCGAGCCAACTGGCCCCGTGTCCGAGCCAACTGGCTACTAAACCATCCTTTGGAGTATCGCATGGAAACCAGGGCCGCCGTGGCGTGGGAGGCTGGCAAGCCGCTCACCATCGAGACCATCCGCATCGAGGGACCCAAAGCCGGCGAGGTGCTCGTGGAGGTGATGGCCACCGGGGTGTGCCACACCGATGCCTATACCTTGTCGGGTCTCGACTCCGAGGGCAAGTTCCCGGCGATCCTCGGCCATGAGGGCGCGGGCATCGTGCGCGAGGTCGGCGCAGGCGTCACGACGCTGAAAGTCGGCGATCACGTGATCCCGCTCTACACGCCCGAGTGCCGCAGCTGCAAATCCTGCCTGTCGCGCCGCACCAATCTCTGCACCGCGATCCGTTCCACGCAAGGGCAGGGCCTGATGCCGGACGGCACGAGCCGCTTCCGCTGCGATGGCGAGACCGTGTTCCACTACATGGGCTGCTCGACCTTCGCGAACTTCACAGTCCTGCCGGAGATCGCGCTCGCCAAGGTGCGCGAGGACGCGCCATTCGACAAGATCTGCTACATCGGCTGCGGCGTCACCACCGGCATCGGCGCGGTGATTTACACCGCGAAGGTGTGGCCCGGCGCGAACGTGGTGGTGTTCGGCCTCGGCGGCATCGGTCTCAACGTGATCCAGGGCGCGCGCATGGTCGGCGCCGACAAGATCATCGGCGTCGACATCAACCCGGCCAAGGTCGAGATGGCCAAGAAGTTCGGCATGACCGACTTCATCAACCCGAACGAGATCGGCAACGACAAGGTCGTGCAGGCCATCGTCGATCTCACGGGCGGCGGTGCAGATTTCTCGTTCGATGCCACCGGCAACACGGATGTGATGCGTCAGGCCCTCGAATGCTGCCACCGCGGCTGGGGCGAGAGCATCATCATCGGCGTGGCGGAGGCCGGCAAGGAAATCGCGACACGTCCGTTCCAACTCGTCACCGGCCGCGTCTGGAAGGGCACGGCCTTTGGTGGTGCGCGTGGGCGCACGGATGTGCCAAAGATCGTCGACTGGTACATGGAGGGCAAGATCAACATCGACGATCTGATCACCCACACCATGCCGCTCGACGAAATCAACACCGCTTTCGACCTGATGCACGAAGGCAAGTCGATCCGCTCGGTCGTGATCTATTGATCAGGCGACCTATTCGCGCTCTAAGCAGATCTGGTGCCACTCAAGTACCCAGCATGGGCGCGATGTCTTACGATCCAGCTTCATAGTCTCGAGGATAGAGACTACAGGCAAATAACGGAGGTTTTGATGGCAAAGGGCTCGATACATCCCGCTGTTGACGATGGCGTTCGTAAGCCTTCCACAGCCTTCAATGGGGGAACCCTTGTATGCAACTGTGTTGATAATCCTGTAAAAATACAGATCGACGGTGGGATATTACACAACCATGCCTGCGGTTGCACAAAGTGCTGGAAGCCCACTGGAGCAACATTCTCGATTGTGGCAGTCGTACCACACGACAAGATTATGATCTTAGAGAATAGTGATAAGCTGCAGGTAGTTGACGAAGCAACCCTGATCCGAAGGCACGCGTGCAAAGTGTGCGGGGTTCATATGTACGGGCCTGTGGAGCGGGAGCACGCATTCAAAGGGCTAGCATTTATCCATCCGGAGCGGTTCGAGAGCGCAGAGTGGCCAGAGCCGGAATTTGCAGCATTCGTCTCGTCTGTAATCGAGTCTGGCATCGATCCTTCTCAAACGAGCGAAATCCGAGGACGCCTGCGAGAACTCGGGCTTGAGCCTTACGACTGTCTTTCGCCTAGCTTGATGGACTATCTAGCATCTTGGACAGCGCGGAAGAACGGCATTCTTACGTAACGATGACGTCGTTGCTGACATTGCGGTCGGGCCATTAAGAAGGCAATTTTAAAGCAGCAACATTCATGGACGAGATCTCAACGGTCAAATCATTCGGTGGGATACAGCATGTATTCTCACATCGATCTGATGTTTGCTCTTGCACTATGAAGTTTGCTGCTTTCATTCCACCGCAGGCGAACGAGCGCAAGGCACCGGTAGTGTGGTTCCTCTCCGGCCTCACCTGCACGGAGGAGAACTTCACCGTGAAAGCGGGCGCGCAGCGCGTGGCCGCGCAGCTCGGCATCATCCTCGTCGCGCCCGACACCAGCCCGCGCAGCGAGGGCGTGCCGGACGATCCAGAGGGCGCCTACGATTTCGGCCTCGGCGCCGGCTTCTACGTGGATGCCGTGCAGGAGCCTTGGGCGAAGCACTACCGCATGCGCTCCTACATCGAACGCGAGCTGCCGGAACTGATCGCCGAGAACCTTCCGGCGGACATGGACCGGCAGGGTATCACCGGCCACTCCATGGGCGGACACGGGGCGCTCACCATTGCGCTGCGCAACCCGGCCCGCTTCAAGGCGGTCTCGGCCTTCGCGCCCATCGCCTCGCCGATGAACTGCCCCTGGGGCGAGAAGGCCCTGTCGAACTATATCGGCCCCGACCGCTCGGCCTGGCGCGACTACGATGCTTGCGCGCTGATCGAAAGCGGTGCACGCCTCGCCGACCTCCTGGTGGACCATGGCACGGCTGACAGCTTCTTGGACAGCCAGCTCAAGCCTCAGCTCCTGGAGGCGGCCTGTGCCAAGGCGGGTCAGCCCTTAACGCTACGGATGCAAGACGGCTACGACCATTCCTATTTCTTCATTGCCACCTTCATCGAGGACCATCTGCGCTGGCATGCGGAGCGCCTAAGAACCTAGAAAAGTCAGATACACAAGTGAGAGCTGGCTCGGGAAATTTGAACAGTAAGATAAGTGGAGTTTCCGCCTGACTGCAGCCAAAATGGCTGCCGAACAGGAGAAACCATGAGCAAGCGACTCCGCCGCAATCACTCACCGGCCTTCAAGGCCAAAGTGGCCCTGGCTGCCGTGAAGGGTGAGAAGACTCTGGCCGAGTTGGCGCAACAGTTCGATGTCCATCCCAACCAGATCACCCAGGGGAAAGCCCAGCTCCTCGACGGAGCAGCCGACGTGTTCGGGGCCGAGAAGGCTGCAGCCGCAAACCCACCTGTGGACGTGAAGACGCTGCATGCCAAGATCGGCGAGCTGACCCTGGCCAACGATTTTTTGGAAAGCGCGCTCGCCAAAGCCGGAGCGTGGCCGAGCGCAAAGCGATGATCGACCGCGCGCATGCCCTGCCGCTAACCCGGCAAGCCGAGGAACTCGGAATCAGCCGAGGCAGTCTCTATTATGCCCCGCAGCCGGTCTCAGCGGCTGATCTGGCCGTCATGCGACGGATAGATGAACTGCATCTTGAGTTCCCATTCGCGGGCAGCCGGATGCTGCGCGATCTCTTGGTCGCCGAGGGCTTCACGGTTGGGCGCCTGCATGTCTCCACGCTGATGAAGCGGATGGGCATCGAGGCGCTCTATCGCAAGCCCAATACATCCAAGCCGGGACCGGGCCACCAGATCTATCCGGATCTGTTGCGCAAGCTGCCGGTGACGCGACCGAACCAGGTCTGGGCTATGGACATCACCGACATCCCCATGGCGCGCGGCTTTGTCTATCTGGCGGCGGTGGTCGACTGGTTCAGCCGGCGGGTTCTGGCCTGGCGGCTGTCCATCACGCTGGAGGCAGCGTTCTGCATCGAGGCGGTGGAGGAGGCGCTGGCCCGCTATCGTCGGCCGGAGATCTTCAACACGGATCAAGGCAGTCAGTTCACCAGCCACGACTTCACCAGCGTGCTGCTCAAGAATGAGATCGCGATCAGCATGGATGGCAAGGGGGCCTGGCGCGACAACGTGTTTGTCGAGCGCCTGTGGCGCAGCATCAAATACGAGGAGGTCTATCTGAAAGCCTACGACAGTGTCGCTGAGGCCCGCACTTCGATCGATCGGTATCTAACCTTTTACAATGGTCGGAGGCCCCATTCCAGCCTTGACCGGAGCACGCCCGATCAGGCCTACTTTACCCCGCTGCCGCAGCTTGCGGCAGCCTAACCCCGGCAGACGCTCCACTTAGCCAGCCGAAAACGCTGTTCAGACAAATCGAGCCACCTCACTCCGCCACACCGATCCGATCGTTCATAGGATCGCTCATGCATGAATGAGGCGTCCTCTTCTTGTTATGCGACAAAGAGATTTCGACCTGAATTGAGCAAGCCTTCAATTGTGTCATCGGCCTACAAAGGCCTAACGCAGAACACAAGAACGTACGAATTGGGCCCGGGAGTTCGAACTTTTTTCGAGGCGTCAGTTATCCCTCTATTGCCTTACCCGGCTAGCACGTCTAGATTAGTAGTCTAGCCTAGACGTATGATTTCGCGGGTTTTCGGCTTCTGATGTTGGCACTCGTAGCAAGCCACGCATCTAACAGCCACGGGAGCACAGCATGGAAGAGACCAAAACATTGGATTCGGCCCACTCAATTGATGAGCCTATGCGCCAGACGGATCCATCCCTGCCGAAGGGCTCCATAAATCTAAGCGGCAATCTTCCTCCGATTCTACCAGAGGTTTTCGAACCTATCCTCCGCCATGCCCTGGATTCCATCGTAAAAAATCGGTCGCTCAGTGAGATTGTCGGATCACATCGGTTCATGGGAAATGAGCAAGACCGTTGCGCTGGGGCTCGTTTTGCGGCCCTTAGGTTAGGCCAAGAACCATCGGCAGACCGTGTCGTAGTAACGAACGGGACGCAAAGCGCTCTTGATCGTCTATTTGACGCCATTGTTGGTCAAAATGGAATCCTCGCCGTCGAAGAACTCACCTATCCTGCCATTAAGCCGATAGCGGCACGGCTAGGAATATCCCTTTATCCAGTGCGTATCGATGAACAAGGTATCGATCCGGATGATTTCGCCCGGGTCTGTGAAACCGTCAAGCCAAGGGCCTTCTATACTTTACCGACGCTCCACAACCCGACGACAGTGACGACGCCACTTGAACGTAGGCATACGATAGCTGCTACGGCACGGAAGAACGGCGTCGCCTTTATCGAGGACGATATTTACAGCCTCCTTCCCACGGACGCTCCACCACCATTTTCGGCGATAGCTCCCGACCTCGGCTGGTACGTGCTGGGAACCGCAAAGGGAGTCACGCCCGGGTTGAAGGTGGCTTATGTCGTCGCCCCAACCAGAAAGAATTCTGAGGCGGCATTCTGGCCGGCAACACGTTCAACATACTGGATGCCCGCGCCACTTAACGCCGAGATAGCATCCGCATTAATAAACGGGAACGCCATCATCGAAATGATATCTGCCTTGAGATCAGAAATGATCGAGCGACATGCAATATGTGCCGAGATACTCGCCGACGTGCCATTTAGCACCAATTTCGGAGCGCTTAACATACTACTTCGGATGCAACGGCCGGGACTGCGCATGGAACTAGCCACGGCGGCAGCCGAAAAAGGGGTCATTGTCGGAATGATCGACAGCTTTGTCGTTGGTGATCGGGTTGCTCCAGAGGCAGCCCGAATTGGTATCGGAACTGTCCTCACGAGAGATCAACTTCGTCATGGGCTCACCATCGTACGCGACAGCTACCGAGCGCTTCTAAAGTGAAGAATTGCTAGAACTTCACGGGATGGCGGCGCTAGCGAAGATTCAGTGCCGTCCATCGCCCGACCCGCTCTTGCAGTCCACTGGACATTTCTCGCTCCCATAATTCAGTACTCTACGCGAAATCGGAACCACGCACGATCTGGCGAACCACTCGCAGCGAATCGGGAAATCCGGCGCGCGTGTTCACCAGGATCGTGATGAAGCAGCCAACCAGCTCGAACAGAGCTGGCTCGGGAAGTTTGAACAGCGGGATAAGTGGAGTTTCTGCCTGACTGCGGCCAGAATGGCTGCTGAACAGGAGAAACGATGAGCAAGCGACCGCGCCGGAACCACTCTCCGGCTTTCAAGGCCAAAGTGGCCCTGGCCGCCGTGAAGGGCGAGAAGACCCTAGCCGAACTGGCCCAGCAGTTCGACGTGCACCCCAACCAGATCACTCAGTGGAAGGCCCAGCTCCTCGACGGAGCCGCCGGGGTATTCGGGCCTGAGCCCAAGGCGGGAGCTGACGCCCCTCCGGTGGATGTGAAGACCCTGCACGCCAAGATCGGCGAGCTGACGCTGGTCAACGATTTTTTGGAAAGCGCGCTCGGCAAAGCCGGAGTGTGGCCGAGCGCAAAGCGATGATCGACTGATCGCATGCTCTGCCGCTGACCCGGCAAGCCGAGGAGCTCGGGATCAGCCGGGGCAGCCTCTATTATCGACCGCAGCCTGCCTCGGCGGCCGATCTGGCCCTGATGCGGCGGATGGACGAGTTGCATCTGGAGTATCCGTTTGCGGGCAGCCGGATGCTGCGCGATCTCCTGCGGGCGGAGGGCTTCACGGTCGGACGCCTGCATGTCTCTACTTTGATGAAGCGGATGGGCATCGAGGCGCTCTATCGCAAGCCCAACACCTCCAAGCCGGCGCCAGGACATCAGATCTATCCTTATCTCCTGCGCAAGCTGTCGGTGACGCGCCCTAATCAGGTGTGGGCCATGGACATTACGTACATCCCCATGGCGCGGGGCTTCGTCTATCTGGCAGCGGTGGTCGACTGGTTCAGCCGGCGGGTTCTAGCCTGGCGGCTGTCGATTACCCTGGAGGCAGCCTTCTGCATCGAGTCTGTGGAGGAAGCCTTGGCCCGCTACGGCAGGCCAGAGATCTTCAACACCGATCAGGGCAGCCAATTCACCAGTCATGACTTCACCAGTGTGCTGCTCAAGAACAAGATCGCGATCAGCATGGACGGCAAGGGCGCCTGGCGCGACAACGTCTTTGTCGAGCGCCTGTGGCGCAGCATCAAATACGAGGAGGTGTATCTGAAAGCCTATGACAGCGTATCCGAGGCCCGCGCTTCGATTGGCCGCTATATGACCTTTTACAATGGCCGGAGGCCTCATTCGAGCCTTGACCGGAGCACGCCCGATCAGGCCTACTTCAATTCGCTGCCGCAACGCGCGGCAGCGTAACCCCGGCAGACGCTCCACTTAGCGAACCGAAAACGCTGTTCAGACAAACCGAGCCACCTCAGTCGTCCCCTTGACAGTTCGGCTTGGAAATTGAGAAATCCCGATTCAGTGACATTAATTGTGCTGCGATAATATGGAGCTAAGCTTGGAATTGAAGGCGTGGCCGCGACCGCAATGAATAGCTCGAGGTGCAACGATCGTTACGAGATCGAAACATTGCAAGCACGGGCTAGATGTTGTCCACCCATGCTCGATCCCATCGCAATTAAGTTACTTTAGTAGCCTCCTTGAAGTGATTGTTTCGTTTGACGCCGCGGCAACAAATTTGGCTCACTCAGAGACAGTGAAGTTACCGGATATACTACCATCTTTAGGATGAATAATAGCCAGCAGTCCGCACCCAGGTTAGTTTTACCAGTCACCCAAGAAGTCTGAATGCCTCCCTGCCATATGGCCGTAGGCAACACGAGCGAGATGACCGGCACCTCATATGAAGATGATCCGTGGCAGCTCTGGTGACGATGCGGGGCGACAATATTTGAGGGCTTTATGACAACCGACCTTAACTACTTCCTCTAGAGGATACTGTTTAGGAGACTCATCTGCAGGCTCGCAAGGGCCCTTAAGGACTACGCGGACGCATCGAGCGGGATGTGGGCCGCTGCCAAATTGAGGACGGCCGAATAGCCCACAGGAACCCCACCATCTGCGGCCATTGCTTCTAGCAAATGACACCAAAAGGAATGCGTATATGTCGACTCCACAAGGATATGGTATGCTGGGACGGGACCGATATCGGCCCTAATAACAATGGCTTCCAGCTGCATAACGTGTGCCTGAGCGACATCCAGATCGTCAAAACTTCTTTGACTAAGGTCCACAGCGCACACCTTCGCAAAGATATCTGATGCTCGATCACCGACGACCAGCATCCAAGCCAAGCTGTCTGAGTATGGCATGGCATATACATGACGTTCTTTGCGCTCGCGCGACCAAGTGGTATCGATCCGCTCGACAAGAGCGCTCTTGCCGAACAAGTCACTTAGGACGAGAAGGCTGCCGACCCCAAGCTGTACCACTAGAGCACCATTGTTCTGCCTGACTGCCCGGTTCGGCTTGCTAGGGATCAAGATGCCATGCTTGCTTAGCCACTCTACACTGTCTTTCCCTCTAAAGCCGGTGCGCGGCATTACCGAAAGGTCCGACAGTCCAAGGCGTCGCGCCGCATGGGACTCCTCGGCGCGGCAACCGAAGTCAGTAGCTATCTCACCGCCGCAGACTTCAGCAAAATTAGCTTTGGACGAGACAAGAGTTTGAGCGAGAAGGCTTCGCCGTAAATAAGTTTTAGGTGCTAGCATACTCAAAGATTCCACCTGTGAATTGGACTACAGAAACTGACGAGAGGTGATTACGCCTTCGATCAGCTGTCCGCTACGTGAACGAAAGTGGATTGGGGCGCCACCTTCCGTGTTGGCTGCAGCTGTGTAGGCCAAGCCAATAACGTGCCCCAAAGTCGGCGAAAGACAGATAGATGTAATGCGCCCTACCGGGAGGCCTGCATTCAGCACCAAACTCGCAATCTCTGGCGATTGTGGTTGCTCTTTATCCAGGACGAAGCCAACGAGTTTGCGCTTTGGCGGATGTCGCCGCCGAAGCGCAATAGAGCGGGCCCCGACGAAGAAGGGTTTCTCATTTGCCACGGCCCAATCAAGACCCACCTCGTCGGGAGTAGTGATAGCGTCCGTATCTTGCCCCAGTGCTAGTTGGCCTCCTTCGAGCCGAAGGATTGCCAAGGCGCTCGTTCCGCACGGTCGAAGGCCCGAACGTTGGCCCGCTTTGAGGAGCAGATCCCAGAGGGCTTCACCCATCAATGCCGGAACGTGAATTTCGTAGCTGGACTCCTCTTGCGAACTCGTCAGTAGAAGACGGGCCGGTATGCCTGCAATTTTTACGTCGCGGATCGTATGTCCGTGGGAAGCATCGTCCTGTGGCTCTGTCGTTTCAAAATTTTCCGCGAGCACTGTGTGCGCATTCGGACCTGTAATGCTCACAGCGGCATAGGCCGGCGTTACATTGGCAACATCGACATCAATATTCCATTGTGCGTTCCACAACAGCATCTCGCGATATATGCGATCGGTACCACTGGCGGAGGAGGTGACGTAGAAATGATCATCGTCTAGTCGATACACCACCCCTTCGTCTATGATCGAGCCTAACTCATTTGTCATTAAGGCATATCGACCACGCCCGACCTCTAAGTCTTTGTAGGTTGAGGTGTAAAGTCGATCGACAAGTTCTGCGGCATCAGGCCCACGGAATTCAAACCGCCCTTGATTCGATACATCCACAATCGCAGCTTGTTGACGCGCCGCCTGCACCTCGGCACGTATGGCCGCTTGCGCTTCGGCTTTTGGACCATAATAGGCAGGACGTAGCCAAGCACCACTGGCAACCATCTGTGCTCCCAGGCTTACATGGCGATGATGCATTGGTGTGCGGCGCCCCAGCCTATAGTGTTGGCCTGCTAGCACGCCGAGCTTTTCCGGCACGACCGGCGGGCGCGCCGTCGTTATCCCAACTTCGGCAATACTGCGGCTTGTCGCCTTCGCCACTAATCGCGCCGTCGCAAGGGCCGAGTGTCGCCCTTGGCTAGGGCCCATGCCGACCGTGGAGAACCGCTTCACAAGTTCTAGTTCAGAATAGCCTTCCGCGACACTATTGAGAATGTCCTGAACTTGAAGATCCTCGTCAAAATCGACGAACTCTTTGCCCTTTGGGTGCTCGAAAATTGGCCATGAGAAATTCACGGGCTCACGGCAAGGCGAAAATATCCCGCTACTCTCGCCAACAGGGGTCAGACCCAATGCTTTGGCCGCATTGATTCCTGCGCGCTTCCCGTCGGCAATAGCTGAGTCCAGTTCAAAGACGCCGTTCGCGGAACCCGCAACATGCATATGTTGGGGTAGCTGGGTGATCGAGAAATGCTCGTTTTGGTTGTCGTACGCTAAGCGCGCGCCTGCCTGCAGAGGCAACTGCCAAGCAGGCATATATCCGACGGACATGCAGAGAAGATCGCAGTCGATCCAACGGGTTTCACCTCCGGCGGCTTCGTCGAGGGGCTTCACGCAGACGGCCCTAAGGTGGCGATGCCCTTTTGTCCCGATGGCCTCGCGCACAAAATGGCCAGTCAGCACCTGAATTCCGCGATCCCTAACCGCATTCACCAAAGCGGAGGCTGACAGAGTCAATCGGAGGTCAACAACGGCGGCCACGTCGACGCCAGCGTCTGCTAAATCCAGAGCGACCCCGTAACCATCCACATTTCCGGTCAGTACAACACTACGGCGACCCGGTCGGACACCATACAGCTTAATGAGGCGCTGGGCGGCCGATCCCAACATTACCCCTGGAAGATCATTGTTCCGAAATATTGCCGGCTGTTCGATGCTCCCTGCAGCGATAATGACCTCTTTCGCGCGGATTTTGTTTAGGTGGTTGCCCTGTATGACGGGCAACCACTGGTCCGCGAACCAGCCGTTGCATACAGCATCGGCCATTACTTGGATGTTGCGGGCAGACGCTACCGCCTGGATCAGCTCGAGACGCTCCTTCTGAGCCCACGAAGCATCAGGATCGAAACGCGAGTGCGTGAGGGATCCTCCCAACACGCTGCCTCCCTCTACAAGTAGAACGTCGGCCCCAGCCTCGGCTGCCGTCAGGGCACCGCAAAGACCCGCTGGCCCGCCGCCAACGACCACCACGTCCTTGAAGAGGTGCTTCTTATCATACGATTGCTTGACGGGATGGCTAGGGATGCGCCCGAGCCCGGCTTTGCGGCGGATAATCGGCTCCCAAATTCTTGTCCAAGCCTGCCGTCCCGGACGAAAGAAAGTACGATAGTAGAATCCGACAGGTAAATATCGGGAAAGAAGCCCGATATATGCATCCCGGTCGTGTTCGAGACTTCCGCTATAGTTCTGACCCCAAACTTCAAGGTTTTGCGAAATGGGAACGAGATCCGCCAGTGCATTGGGTTCTGTTGCCAACTGTACAAGCGTATTGGCCTCGTGGCCAGCCATGCTGAAGATGCCGCGCGGACGATGGTACTTAAAGGAACGGGACAGAATCCATTGATCATTCGCCGCAAGAGCGCTCGCAATAGTATCCCCTGCGAAGCCTGTGTAACGTTTGCCTTCAAAGCTGAATTCGATCGGCTGGCTGCGATCAATTAGAAGGCCAGCCGGGCTCGTAAGGCGATTCCGTCCACTCATTGTATTTCCTCTAGTTCTTCATGATGATCTACAAACCGGAAGAGGCGTAGGTCGCAAAAATCTCGTCCGTAATGGTGTCACGCTCGGCGATGAAAATGAAATTGCTTGGAAGGTGACACCACCACTCCTGCACTCGGCCTGCTGGGTTAGGTTTTACAAAAATGTACTCTGCCCAGATGTCATCCGGCACATCCTGATTCGGCACGTGCTTAACCGGACCAAAATAGGCAAATTCTTGAATATTGCGGTAGCCGTTGATTGGACAACGCATAAGCTTCATGCCGCTCTCCTACTGACTTGTGCCGAAGGCACTTTCGTTGATTAGGTCAAACGTCTTGAATCGATCCAATCGAAATGGATGCAGCACATCAGGAACCCTGCCGGTGGCAACGATCTCGGCAACTCGACTTCCGGCCGCAGCGATTGATTTGAATCCGCCGGTTCCCCATCCGACGTCGAGCCAATAATTGCAAAGGGGGCTCGGGCCTATGATGGGACTTCGGTCTGGTGTCATGTCACAGATGCCCGCCCATTGGCGGACCAAGCGCAACTCACTCAGGAAGGGAAACAACTCTAGCGCATGGAGCGCCACCTTTTCTTTCATATCGAGCGTCGAACGTGTCGAGTAAAGCTGATAACCGTCGAGAACATTTCCACCAATCACAACTTCCCCGCGCGCCGTTTGACGGACAACCGTATGTAAATCGGGTGCAATTACAATCGGTCCAAGAAATGGCTTTACTGGTGTCGTCACCATTGCTTGGAGCGGGATAGTCCGTATAGGCAGGCGGATGCCCACCATATCAGCCACGACGGAATTCATTCCCCCGCAAGCCTGAACTACATGGCCTGCATGTATCGTGCCGCGATTAGTACGAACGGTCGTGACTTTGCCGTTCTCAACGCCAAAGCCGACAACCTTCGTACGCTGGTGGATTTCGACTCCTAGTTGGGCTGCTCTTGCAGCATATCCCCAAGCCACAGCATCGTGCCGCACCATGCTGCCATCCTGGTGCCAAAGTGCTGCCAAGATGGGCCTGGACGCGTCTTCGTTCTCGTATAGACGAGGACAGATTTCCTTGATTTTTGCAGTGTCCTCGATCACCTCGATGCGAGTCCCGAGGAACTTTCCTATCTCAGCCCGCTGGTGAAAATCACGAACTGTCGCTCCGCTGTGAGCGACGGAAACTTGACCTCTCTGCGAAAAGTGAATGTTAAAATCGAGCTCATGCGATAACTTGCTATAAGCCTCCACACACTCCTTGTAGAAGCGAACCGACTCGTAGGAAATGTATGTCGATCGCACACCCATTGTGTTTCGCGCCGTGTTGCCTCCAGCGAGGTAACCTTGCTCCAGGACGGCGACGTTTCGTATTCCCCAGTACCTGGCCAGATTGTAAGCGATCGCCAGCCCGTGCCCGCCGCCGCCAACGATCACGACGTCATATGACGGCCCGAGTTCAGGCGTCGGAGGGATGTCTTGCGAGATCGGGTATTTCCGGCGCAAGCCGTATTTTAGAAGCCTTAGAACCATTCTATATCCCGCCTAACAACATTATGTTTGCTATCAGTAGTGAAGATTTATGATCATGCTGAGATGTTTCTCAATTCGCACTGAACCTTCGGCGCCTATTGCCGGTGCCGCCTCTCTTTTTTCGACAATCGTCGGGCTGTTTGAAATTTCGCCTGAGTTCGAGCTCAACTGGATCATCCGAGTTCGAGTACGCCTTGAGAGCGCCCCGTTTATGTTGAACTTCTAGCTGCAAAGTGATGCCCTCCGAGGGTCACTCATATGAGGTCCGCTGCTCCTACCCACGGCGCAGGAGTTCGCGGGTGCGCGCCGCCATCTCAGCCAGGGCCGGCTTGGGTTCGACGTTGTGCGTTACGACCTGCCGCAGTTGATCGGTCATCATCTGGAAGATCTTCTCCGTGTTGGCGGTCGGGAAGGAGTACCAGTCGCCTGTGATCGGCAGACGGTCGAGCAGCAGTTTGTGATGCGGATTCGCTTCCAAGTATTTTCCAAGGAATCCATCGTCTTTCAGCGTCAGCATGTTGACCGGGAGGTAGCCTGTCTTCTGAGCTAGGATGGCCTGTCCCTGCGGCCCTGCGGCAAATCGGATGAAGTCCCAAGTCGCCTGCTGCCGCTCCTTATTTTTGGTGAACATAAAGAAACCGTGGCCTGCCCCAACGAGCCGACCATTGGGCGCTGGAACGGGCAAGGAGACAACTTTGAGATCAAAGTGTCCCTGTGCCGCGTTGGCAACGGATTGTATTCCGCTCGCCGATCGAATGAGGAAGCCGATCGTGCCGGCATTGAAGGACTGGCGCGCCTGGTTGCGTGTCATGTCGACGGTGCTGATGTCACCGAATCGCCACAGCAGTTCGAGCGCCTGCAATCCCTCCTCTCTTTCGAATTCGATGTCAGATTTATCGGCCTTCATCATCCGACCGCCATATGAGGCGAGCAGGTTCTGGAACACCCAGGCGTTGCTCGCGTCATATTCGACGTACCCGCCAGAGATTGGACCGCCGAGCGCCGCGACCTTCTTGCCGATGTCGATGATCTCGTCCCAAGTCTGTGGCGGCTCTGCCTTCGTGTAACCGGCCTGACGGAGAAGGTTCATGTTGACGTAGATCGCCAACACGCTAGTGCCGAAGGGTACCGAATAGACCTTCCCACCTATGATGGATGCCTCGAGCAACGTTTGCGAGAGCCCCATGCCCTCGAGCACAGCCACTCCTCCCATGATGCCGTCGAGGGGTTGCGCGATCGCACGCTCGACGAGGAGCGGGGTGTAGTTCATGGACTGCCATGACCCGTCGGGCAGGGAGCCGACGATTGCGGCGCGGAGTGTGCTCTGTAGCAGGGGCCCCCAATTGTCTCCCTCGGCAATGAACTCGACCTTTGATTTCGCGCTATCGCTTTCGAACGTACGTGCGAGCTCGCCCAGCATGTCCTTGTAGCTGGAAGCATAGTAGCTGATCTTCGTTTCAATGAGCGTCTGCGCGCGAGCTTTGTTGGCCGGCAGCGCTAAGGTGGCAAGGCCAGCGGCACCAGATAAAAGAAACTCCCTGCGGTGAAGTTCGACTGCTTTTGTCATTGATCTCTCCTCATGAACGTCATCGGATCTTTGAGTTGACGCACAATCACTTGCGCCTCACGCGCCGCCTATTTCAGGGCGCCTGCGGTTAGCCCCTCGATAAACCAGCGTTGGGCGGTGAGGAACGCGACGGTGAGGGGGGCGACGACGAGTGTTGCTGCCGCCATTAGCGGACCGTAGTCGTTACCCGCCTCTTCGTTCTTGAAAGCCAGGATCCCTAGAGTTGGCGGCATGAGCTCCTCGGAGCGGACCGCGATGAGCGGCCAGAAGAGATCGTTCCAATGAGCCACGACTGAGAAGATCGAGAATGCCAGGATCGCCGGCAGCGCCATGGGCACCATGATACGCCACACGATGGAGAATTCGGACAGTCCATCAAGCCGGGCCGCATGGACGATGTCGTCGGGAACGGTTTTGAAGAACTGCCGGAAAAGGAATATCCCGAATGGGGAAATCATGAACGGGTAGATCAGCGCCACGTAGGTGTTCAGGATTCCAATTTGATATCCAAGGATGAACAGAGGCAGTGTAAGGACTTGGTGGGGCAGCATCAGGCCGACAAGGACCAAGCCGAATAGAAGCTCACGACCTTTGAACTTCAGCTTTGCCAACGCATATGCGATCGGGGCCGAGAATAGAATCTGAAGCACGAGAATCGAAGTGCAGACTATCACACCGTTCAGCATGTATCTCAGTAGCGGCACCGCGGTCATTGCTCGGTGGTAGTTCTCGACCGCATACCATTGCTCCGGCAGAAGAGAGAAGGTAGCTCGGAATATCTCTCCCGGCGGCTTCAGCGACAGGCTTACCATCCAAACGAATGGCATCACCGTGGCGATGCCTGTCACGATCAGCGTTGTGTGACGAGCAATCGCAAATGTGGAGAAGGTGCGGTTCATGTATAGTGTACTCGCTTTTCCAGGACGCGTGCCTGCAACAGCGTCAGCGTCACGACAATTATGAGGAATGCTATGGTAATAGCTGCGCCATAGCCGGCTCTGAGATATTCAAAGCTCTCACGATACAGCGTGAAAAGTAGCACTTCTGAAGCATTTCCAGGTCCTCCACGGGTGAGGACTTGGACGGTGTCGAAGACCTCAAACGACCGGATCGCGACCACGATCACAACGAACATGGTGACAGGCCCTAGAAGTGGGAGCGTTACCGTTCGCATGCGGTCTAGCCAACCATCGGCCCCATCAATGTCGGCCGCATCGTAGAGGTCGCCGGGGACTGCCTTGAGTCCGGCCAAGAACAGGATCATCGCAAACCCGACGTTCTGCCAGATCCCAATGACGGCTAGGACCGGAAGCACCGTGTACTCGTTGCGAAGCCAATTCTCCGTCGGCAGGCCGACCAGAAAAAGAATTTGATTCACAAGCCCGATCGTCGGGTGAAGCATCGCCTCCCAAACGATTGCCATCGCTGCCAAGGTCGCCATGAACGGCAGGAAATGGAGCGCGCGATAGAAGCTGCGAAGGCTTTTTCCGGCTTCGATCAACACGGCAATCAGAAAGCCCAAGGCAACCGTTCCTGGAACGACGATCAACACATAGGTGATCGTATTCAGCAGAGAGGTTCGGAAGCTGTGGTCCTGGGCCAACTCCCGGAAATTCTGGAGACCAGCGTAGGCCAAAGTCTGGGCTCCGAACTCCCAATCCGTCAGCGCGATTGCGAACACGGCAAAAACGGGAAGTATGAGCGTCACTAAGAGCAGTAGGAATGACGGGACCACCAAGAGGTACGCGTTAGTGGATTCCGTGAAGAGACGGTCGCTCCACCGATGTCTTGTGACGGGCGGATTGCCGCTCAATTGGAAGTCGACAGCCATGTAACGCTCCTCAACGCACTTGTTTTCTCTTCGGCAGCCCTGATCCTGTGACCATCCTGAGCAAAGAGCAGGATGCGATCGGAGCGGACCGAAAGGTGGAGGGTTTCGCCGACGTGAAGTGTTCCTGCTCTTTCCGCGAGGAGCCGTGCAATCACCGGCTCTGAGCTGGCAGGCATGTTCAGATGCACGAACAGATCCGACCCGTGATGTTCGATCAGCCTCACACTGCCGGTCAGGATTCCGGGACCGCCGCGATCTGCGATCTGGAAGCTTTCCGGCCGTATCCCCAGCAAGACGGACGCGCCAGGCTGGATAGAGCTTTCGAGGTCGATGGTCGTGCCGGCGACGTCGACGCTTGCGCGATCTCTCACTATAGCATCGAGGATGTTAATCTTGGGGCTTCCGATAAATTCGGCGACGCGACGGTCCGCCGGGTCGGAATAGATGATCGATGGCGGCGCAACCTGTAGGAACTCCCCGTCGAGCATAATTGCTACGCGGTCGGAGAGGGTCATCGCTTCGGCTTGGTCATGCGTCACATAGATGAACGTCACTCCCAGCTTCTGGTGAAGCTCCTTGATCTCGGCGCGAAGCTGGACACGCAGCTTCGCATCTAGGTTAGAAAGTGGCTCATCCATCAAGAAGACTGCGGGATGCCTCACCATGGCCCGTCCGACAGCGACTCGCTGGCGCTGTCCGCCGGACAACTGCCCAGGCTTCCGGTCAAGAAGGTGTTCAATGCCGATTGATTTGGCGACCTTTGATATTTCACGCTGGATCTCTGTGCCGACGGAATGGGTACCCGGCAGCAAACTCCCCAACATCGGCAGGCGCTGCCAGAAAGTCAGCTGGCGCATACGAAGCGGTACAGCCATATTCTGGGCGACAGTCATATGCGGGTAGAGCGCGTAGGACTGAAAAACCATTGCGACATCGCGGCGCTTCGGTCTCAGCCCATCAACAACCTGGTTGCCAATGGTAACGGTTCCGGAATCCTGCACTTCGAGCCCGGCTATGATCCGGAGCAACGTGGACTTGCCGCAGCCCGATGGACCAAGTAGTGTCAGGAATTCGCCCTCGGCTATTTCCAAAGATACGTCGCGCAAGACTGGCGTCGCACCGAAGTTCTTTTTAATTTCCGCAAATATAACGCCTGTCATGTCGAAACCTCACGCCACGTGGTGTCTAGCGATCGAAGTGGCGTGTGGGCCCGCCCAACCACCGTCGAGATAGTACGTAGATCCTACCCGCGAGCGGCGAAGTATTTGCACATAGTCGCCGAGCCCAGTCTCAAATACTTCCGATTTGACGCCGAGACTGTCCGCAGACGCTTTGCCAATCGTCTCAGTAAGAACGCGCCCATTCATCTTTGGCGGGCGAGCCAAGCCGAGAAGTTGAAGGATGGTTGGAGCAACGTCGCAGATACTCGTGGGGATCAATGATGCGATGCCAGTCCCACAGAACTCTTTTCCGGCAACTATGCCGACAGCAGCCAGCTCCTTTGGATGGAGGCCGCCATGAACGCCGAGGCCGGATGGGCGGTCGTTGTCATAGAAAGTCCCGCCCTCAAGACCGAACGGATCAATCGTGTTATCTGCCCTGAACGAAAAATAGACATCCGGAGCACGCTCATGATTAGCGAAGACGAGATGGCTTCCAAGGCTGCCAGGAGCTATCCCTTCCACTTCGTTTTTTGGTGAAGTGAAAATTGGTCCGCACCACGGTTCCGCCGTGACAGCTTCGACGAGGCGAGCAACTGAGTGTGAGCTTCGATCCGAAAGGTACAACGCTCCGACTTGGCCAGGAACAACCACTACGTCCACATCAGGGCCAGGAGCAGCGGCGGGCGAGTATCCGGCTGCCGTCAGGCGGTCAATGACCGAGACCCTGGTGTGCGCCGTGATATGACCATGATCCGATAGGATGATGATCTGGACACCGACCTGCTTTCCCTCAGTCTCCCACCAATCGAGCACACGCCCAAGCTGGCTGTCGCAATACGCTATTACTTCGCGCGTTTTTGTGGCTCCCGTGCCGTTCAGGTGCGAACAGGTATCCGGTTCGCCATACGAGAGTATTGTTACATCTGGCCTTAGCTTAGGCCAAATAACCTCGAGGAAAGCAGAGGTAATTAGTTGCTGCGCATCTATGTCCGGCTCCCCTTTCGGTGGCACCGGGGGAAGCGGACCGTATTTGGCCTCAATCTGCGACAGCACTTCATCCGGAGTGCAGGCTTCTCGGAAATGGCCAGATATACGAATATGGCGAAATTCTTCAGCTTTGTGATGAAAAAGGCGAGTCGTTCCGGCCGTGTTGGTCGCGAGCACTACAAGACTGCGACCGGCGCTTCCAAGGATCTCCCCAAGCGTTGGGGACGTCATCAGATGACCACCGCTCTCTCGGTTGAGCTCGTCGAGGAGCACGGCATCGGATGTGTCAATGTATCGTTGTGGTGTCATGCCGCGATCGACATACTTGTTCCCGACCATCCCATGACGACTTGAAGTTGCACCAGTTACCAAGCTGGGGAACGCCGAACGGGTTTCGCTCGGGTAGATGGTTCGGTGCCGCGCTAACGTAACGCCTTGCTGCTGCAGGCGGCAAATGTTTGGTGTCAAGACAGGATCAATTAAGTCCGGCCTCAACCCATCGAAGCTGACTAACAGAAACTTCGGCATTTCATCTCCCATATCTCGGTTCCCTTCCGTTGCCTGCGCTGGCAATCTGTTGTAGGAGGCTAGACGTCTCTAATATAGTAGACTAGACTAGTCGTAGCATAGGCACTATGAAGTAAATATGACAAGCGAAAAATTTCGTTCGCGATGTCCAAAAGCGAGAAAGATTCAGGATGCCAACCGAAGGCGTGACGCTATGGCGCCAAATAAGCGAGGCTTTAGCAACCGAGATCCATGATGGTATTCTCCAACCTGGTGATCGATTGCCATCAAGCTCCGAATTAGGCATGAGATTTGGTGTCAACCGGCTCACTGTGCTTAAAGCCATTGGCCATCTCCAGAGTGAAGGTCTTGTAAGGACTGAACGCGGCGGAGGTATGTACGTTGAGCGGGTTATTCCTTATCGAATGGGAGCGCGTACCCGTTTCGAAGAAAATCTTGTGAAGCTAAACCGCACTCCGACTCGCGATATTCTATCAGTTGATGAGATAAGGGCCTCCAAACGTATCGCCTCCGCATTACAGATCAGAACTGGAGATCCGGTGATACTTGTTGTGTTGGTCGGGGTCGCCGACGGACTTCCCGTGAGTTACAACCAAAATTACTTCCCTGCTTCCCGACTCCCGGGAATCTCCGACACCTTTCGACGGCTTGCAGCCTCAAATAACGGCGATCGGTCCACACGAACCGCGCTGGCTGCTCATGGGATCAGTGACTTTCGGCGCCATACGGTTCGGATCCGGGGAAGAGCGCCAACTCCAGCGGAAGCAAGCCATTTGCGCATGGCACCTTCAGAGACAGTATTCGAAGTGGAAGTCACCAACGTAGATGCCGACAATACTCCCATTGTTCATGGTCTCAGCTCATTCTGCAGTACGCGGGTCGAGTTCGTGATGGAGTTGGATGAGCCGCAACCCTACGCCCGAGAGAAGCGCGCCCGAAGCAAAGACGTAAAGTAGGTAATTCTAACATATGTGTCGGTTTTTCTAACATGCGCACACTCCCGCCACTGCCCGCGCTCCGGGCCTTCGAAGCTACTGCGCGCCATCAAAGCGTTACAAAGGCGGCCCTTGAGCTACGCGTATCTCATAGCGCGATAAGTCAGCACATCCGAACACTCGAAGACCACTTCGGCCAAGTGCTCTTTAAAAGGATAGGTCGCCGAATTGAGCTTACCGAAGGTGCAAGACTATTCCTCGAAGATGTGACAGCGGCACTTGATCAAATTTCGTTGGCTGCGGAACAGTTCCGAACTGTAGGAAGGGCGTCAACTATTACAGTTAACGCAACTCCATCATTTGCAATGAGGTGGCTAATACCGCGATCATCAAGGTTTCAAATCGAAAATCCAGATGTGCGCGTCGTTGTTGAAACAACCACGGATGACAGCATTGACCACCTAACCAAATCCTACGATTTCATTTTTCGACGAGAACCAATGAAGAGATCCGAGCATGTTTGTCACAAAATCATTGACGACGCCGCTACAGCATTGCTTTCTCCTCGGCTTGATTCTATTCCCAAAGCACCTTGCGATTTGCGGCACTCAATTTTACTTCATGTCAAGTCGCGACCTCAAGCGTGGTGGAATTGGTTCAAGATGTGTGAGGTCGAAGTTGATCAGACACCTAGCGGACCTTTTTACGATCATTTCTTCTTGTCGCTTCAAGCAGCCATCAACGGTTTAGGTATTGCGTTAGGCCCCCTTTGCTTGGTTGAGGATGACATTCGTGAGAACCGTTTGATCGCACCTTTTAGAGATCGAGTTCTTGCGGGACCTGGATTTCACGTCCTCTACCCTCTGGCCGTCGGCCGTAGCCGAAGCCACCGATTATTCCTTGAAGCTTTAATGGCGGAAGTCAAATCGCAGAGCGATGAGCTCGTCAGCCTGTAAGCTTTACTTACAACGTTGTCAGGATTTCATACTGGTTTGAAACTGCTCGATCAGTGATGATGTGACGAGCACGACTCTTGAGCTTGCCAAGAAGAGGTGAGCCCAAGCGCGTTTCGTTGAAATCCGAAGCAGAGAGTTATCGTGAAGATCGTTGCGGAACATATTAAGCAAATTCGGCCGTCTGAAACTAAAGCCATGACCGCTCGTGCGGCTGCTATGAAAGCTCAAGGTCGCGAAATCATCACGCTGAGCCAGGGTGAGCCTGACTTCGATACGCCTGAGAACGTGGGGGAGGCTGGCATTCGCGCGATCCGGGAGGGCCGGACCCGCTACACGGCCGTCGCCGGCATTGTCCCTCTGCGCGAGGCGATCCGCGACAAGCTGCTGCGCGAGAACGATCTCGGCTACACGCTCGACCAGATCACTGTCGGATGCGGTGCCAAGCAGGTCGTCTTCAACGCGCTCTTCGCCAGCCTGAATCCCGGCGAGGAGGTTGTCATCCCGGCTCCCTGCTGGGTTTCCTATCCCGACATGGTGCGTCTCGCCGGCGGCAAGCCGGTTGTTATTGACTGCAGCGAAACTGACGGCTTCAAGCTGAAGCCAGAAGCGCTCCAAAGGGCGATCACGCCGCGCACCAAGTGGCTGATGCTCAACTCACCCTGCAATCCGACCGGCGCAGTCTACAGCGAGGCCGACCTGATCGGGCTGGCCGAGGTGCTGCGCAAGCACCCGCATGTTTGGGTGCTCGCCGATGACATCTACGAGAAGCTCGTCTATGGCCGTGCCCGCTTCGCCACCATGGCGCGCGCAGCGCCCGACCTGTTCAACCGCACGCTCACCGTCAACGGCGTTTCCAAGACCAACGCCATGACCGGCTGGCGAGTAGGCTACGGCGCAGGGCCAGCCGAGCTGATCAAGGCCATGAATGTCATCCAGGGACAGACGACGTCGCACACCAGTTCGATCTCGCAATATGCTGCGATCGAGGCGATCGCCGGCGACCATAGCTATGTGCCGCGCTTTACGGCGGAGTTCGAGAAGCGCCGCGATCTCGTGATCGAGAAGCTCAACCAAGCGCCGGGGTTGACCTGCAGCGTTCCCGACGGAGCCTTTTATGTCTTCCCCAATTGCGCCGGCGTACTCGGGCGCCGAACCGGATCGGGCAATGTGATCGAGACCGATACGGACTTCGCCATGTATCTTCTGGAAGAGGCCGGCGTCGCCGTCGTGCCGGGCTCGGGCTTCCTGGCCTCACCCTATATCCGCATCTCCTACGCTTCCTCCGTCGAGGAACTTACAAAGGCATGCGATCGCATCATCGCAGCATGCACAAAGCTCTCAAGGGAGAAGGCAGCATGAGCCGGGGCACGCTCCTTAAAGACAAGATTGCCAAGAGCGGCCTCGCTCACGTCATGGCCGCCCACAGCCCGCTTTCTGCTCGATTGGCGGAAGAGGCTGGCTTCGACGGGCTCTGGGCATCGGGGTTTGAACTTTCCGCGCTTTTCGGGCTGGCAGACGTCAGCCTTGTCTCGATGACGCAGCATCTCGACATGGTGCGCGCCATGGCTGACCAGTCGTCACTGCCGATTGTCGCTGATATCGACACCGGATTCGGCAACGCCATCAACGTCATCTACGCAATCCGGCAATATGAACGCGCTGGTGCAGCTGCTGTCGTTATCGAGGATAAAACTTTCCCCAAGGTCACCAGCCTTGTCGCCGACGGCCGCCAGGAGTTACTGCGGGTGGAAGAGTTCGAGGGCAAGGTCCGAGCCGCAATCGCGACGCGCTCCGATCCTGACTTTCTCATCATCGCCCGCACCGAAGCCTTAATCGCTGGTCTCGGTGAGGAAGAGGCGCTCAGGCGCGCCGCGGCTTACGAGGCCGCCGGCGCCGATATGATCCTCGTACATTCCAAGCAGAAGACACCGGAAGAGGTGGAAAGCTTTGTCCGCGCCTGGAATGGAAAGGCGCCGGTCGTCATTGTCCCAACCGCCTATCCGGAAATGAATGAGGCACGCATCAAGGCGCTCGGCAAGATTGCCATGGTAATTTACGGAAATCATGCCGTGCGCGCGTCGGTTACCGCCATGAAGGATGTGTTCTCACGCATCCTCAGAGATCGCGGCATTCACAACGTCAACCGTGATATTGTCTCCGTTGAAGAGGTGTTCCGCCTCCAAAAGATGGATCAGGTTAAGACTGACGAAAAGCGCTTCCTGGCCTGATGCAGCATAGTGGCAACGGAGGAACGCTATGCCAGACGTATTGCCCAGCGAACTCGGGATTGAGATCAGCGATGCATCAGGCCGGTGGTCTATCACCTTCGATTTCGAGAAGGTTGGTGAATTCAAAGCCACCAACGGATCTGATACGTTTGTCGAGATGGCAACCCGCTATGTCGAGAATGAGTGCAATCGGCTTGGACTTCTTGACGATCTATGGCTTTGGCGCGACGCCGTTACAGCTCTCGGGAAACGATTGGACCTATAGATGCTCGATCTAGCCGGCGCCGTGGCTCTGCTTATATGGGGTCTTCGTATGGTGAAGACAGGCATCGGTCGCGCCTTTGGCCCACGGCTACGCCGCTGGATTGCTTCCGGCACGCAAAACAGGATCATTGCGGTCTGCCTTGGGCTGGCAGCCACCCTAGCACTACAGAGCAGCACCGCAACGGCGCTGATGACGGCGGGCTTTGCCGGCAGCGGTTACATGAGTTCGGCGATGGCACAGGCAATCATGCTCGGCGCCAATGTCGGTACAAGCCTCGTCACTCGCTTCCTTGCCTTCGACATCCACTGGCTGGGGCCACTGCTGATCGCAGCAGGCGTTGCCGGCTTCACCTGCAGCGCGACGAAACCCAACAAAAGCATCGCCCGCGCCGTCCTGGGGCTAGGGCTGATGCTGCTGTCCCTGAAACTGCTGGGTCAGTCCACTGAACCGATGCGGCAGTCGCATGTCCTGCAGGCCTTAATGGCCTCCCTCGACGCCGTACCGGCGCTCGCCGTCGTCGTCGCTGCCGTTCTCGCACTTGCCGCCTCATCCAGCCTGGTCGTGGTACTGCTCGTCATGTCGTTGGCCGCGACGGGAACAGTGGGTTCCGAACTCAGCGTCGTCCTGGTGCTCGGGGCCAATGTCGGCGGCGCCATTCCGCCAGTGCTCACCACGATGGCCGACGGCCCGCTCGCTCGGCGCGTCACCATCGGCAATCTGCTCGTTCGTCTCGTTGGATGCGTGATCGTGCTGCCCTTTGCGACCGAGGCCACAGGCTTGCTCTCGGGATTAACTGATGATCCGGCGGCCTTGGTCGTCAATGCGCACGTCGTCCTGAACATCGCGCTCGCTGGTCTCATGCTGCCGCTGCTGGACCCGCTTTCCGCTTTGATGCACCGGCTTCTGCCTCTCGGGCAACCCACCGACGACGGACCGCGTCATCTCGATCCCGGCATTCTGAACAAGCCAGCCATGGCCCTCGCGGCCGCTGCGCGGGAGACGCTATGCATGGGCGACAGAGTCTCCGCCATGCTCGAAAGCAATCTTGAAGCCTTGCGAAAGAACGACAGCAATCGCTGCGACTCGCTCGGTGCCATGGACGACGAGGTCGATCGGCTCAACCACGCCATCAAGCTGTATATTGCTAAGCTCGGAGGCGACGCGCTCACACAGAAGGACGAACGGCGCGCTACCGAAATCGTCGCTTATGCCACAAATCTGGAACACATCGGCGACATCATCGACAAAAATCTACGCGAATTAGTCGAGAAGAAGATCAAGAACCAACTCTCATTCTCGCCAGAAGGCGCAGTTGAGATCGATGCTCTCTACAGAGCTACGCTCGAAAATCTGAGGCTTGCCCAGAGCATCCTGGTGTCTCATGACGATATGCTCGCGCGCCAACTGGTCGAAGCTAAAGTGAATATCCGGCGCGTTGAGGAACGCTCCGTCACCAATCACCTCAACCGTCTTCGCGATGGGCAACTTGCAAGCATCCAGACTTCGTCGCTCCATCTCGACATCCTACGCGATTTGAAACGCATTAACGCCCACATTGCGGCAATCGCTTACCCGATCCTGAACGAAAGCGGATTGCTCTTGGAAACGCGGCTGGTCGGCGAACAAACATTGCACCGGACTCATGCCTGATGAAGGAAAACTACACAGACATCGACCGGTCCACCGAAATTGTTGCCGCTCCATTCGATTTGAGGACAAGAAGTCAATGATCGTGTCGACCAACGAAGCGCGGAGCCTGGCAACGTCGATCCTCCGCGTCAGCGGCGCTTCAGAGCGTAATGCCGAGGTCCAAGCAGACCTCCTGATTGAAGCAGAACTTAGGGGCTACGCCTCCCATGGGTTGCTTCGACTTGCCCGGATCGTGGAGCGCATCGGTAACGGCGTCATAGATCCGTTAACATCGGGAAAGCTCGAATGGGTTTCTTCCGGGTTTTTGCGTGTCGATGGAAAAATGGGGCTCGGCCCGGTGGTCGCTCTGGGCGCCCTCGCGGAGATCACAAGGCGGGCGTCAGAAACGGGCATCGCCATCGCCGCTGTCCAGAACAACAACCATATCGGCATGCTCGGTTGGTATGCCGAGCAGGTTGCACAGGCGGGACAGATTGCCCTTTGCCTCTCGACCAGCGAAGCGCTTGTCCATCCATGGGGCGGACGAAAGGCGATGATCGGCACGAACCCGATTGCCATCGGCATTCCTGCGAAGCCATTTCCGTTTGTACTCGATATGGCGACCAGCCTTGTTGCCATGGGAAAGATTTACGACCACGCCAACCGCAGCAAGCCCATTCCTGCAAACTGGGCGCTTGACGCAGACGGCCAACCGACGACTGACGCCGAGGCGGCCAAACGTGGAGCGATCGCACCCTTCGGCGAAGCGAAAGGCTACGCGCTCGGCCTCGCTTTCGAATTACTGGTCTCGGTTCTGGCCAGAAGCGCAATCGGAACGGACGTTCAGGGTACGCTCGACTCGACCGAGGTTTGCAACAAAGGCGACATCTTCATCGTCATATCGCCGGATGCTGCCCCGGACTATCTCTCATACCTCTCTGACTATCTGGACGCGATCCGAAGATGTGAGCCGATGACCGGCTTCAGAAATGTCGCCGTTCCGGGGGATAGGTCGCGGCGGGAGCGGCAGAGCCGTCTCGACATGGGTTTGACGCTTCCCGATCATGTCTGGGAGCAGTTGCTCAATCTGGCCGGAAAAGTCTCACCACACAGCAGCCACGGAGCTCAACAGTGACCTCATTCGGCCTCCTGCGGGCGCCCCGCGAGATTCTTTTTGGCGCCGGACAGCGGCGCGCGGTGGGCCGTGCGGCCACAAAGCTTGGAAAGCGCGCACTCATCTGCACCGACGAGCGCCTATTGAGCCTTCCGGAACTCGCGGATCTCATCGCAGATCTTTCAGCCGCCGGCGTCGACAGCATGGTGTTCGATGGTACCCAGCCGGATGTTCCGCGCGAGTGCATCGATCTCTGCCTCGAGACAGCCAAACCCTTCCGACCGGAACTGGTGATCGGGTTCGGTGGTGGCAGTTGCCTTGACCTCGCCAAGGTGTCGGGACTGCTTCTCACACACGGCGGCGACGTGAGCGACTACTACGGCGAGTTCAAGGTTCCGGGACCTGTGCTCCCTCTCATCGCCATTCCGACAACAGCCGGTACAGGATCGGAGGCAACGCCCGTCGCCGTTATCAGCGATGCCGAGCGTGCACTCAAGGTGGGCATATCCAGCCCGTACCTGATCGCCCACACCGCAATTTGCGATCCAGAACTCACTTATGCCTGCCCGCCCGCACTCACAGCCATGGTCGGCGCCGACGCGCTCACTCATGCGATTGAGGCGTTCACGGCCATCCGTCGCCCCCCTCAAAGCGATCTTGCCGACACCCACGTCTTCGTCGGAAAGAACGAACTCAGCGACCAACTGGCTCTGCGGGCAATTTCCTGTATTGCGCGCAACCTCGAGGCCGCCGTGCGCGACGGCCAGGACGCTGAAGCCAGGTCCCAACTCATGCTGGGGTCGCTGCTTGCCGGAATGGCGTTTGGAGCGGCGGGAACGGCCGCAGCGCATGCTATCCAGTATCCGGTCGGCGCACTGACGCACACCCCGCATGGGGTTGGTGTCGCTGTCCTGCTGCCTTATGTCATGGAGTACAACCGCACGTCCTGCGAGCACGAGCTGGCTGCCATTGCGGAGACCTTTGGCGTCTCGGCAGCGGAAACGTGCTCTTCAGCAAAAGCGGACGCCGCCATCGACGCCGTCGCCTCCCTATTCACGAAAATCGGCATCCCTGCAACGCTCGCCGAGTTAGGACTCTCCGAAGCGGAGATGCGATGGACTGCGGAACAGGCAATGAGCGCCGCACGCCTTATCAAAAACAATCCGCGGCCGCTCGATGCCGAGGCGCTCTTCCAGATCATCACCGCCGCATTTGCAGGTGATCGAAGCGCTCTGCGCAACTGTTGAGAAGCAAGCTATAGCTGATGGATATTCTCATGCATCACACTCCAATTCCGAACCTTCCGGCCAAGCTCTACATCAATGGCCAATGGCTTGATGCGTCGGATAAAGCCACCTTCCGCGTCACCAATCCTGCTACCGAGGAATTGGTCGCGACGGTTGCGAGCGCGACCCCGGAAGACGGACTGCTTGCGCTCGATGTGGCGCAGGTTGCCTTTCATGACTGGGCAGACCGGAAGCCGCGCGAACGGGCCGAAATCCTTCGCAAGGTCTTCGAATTGATCATTGATCAGAAGGAAGAGTTGGCGCGCCTGGTGACTATCGAGAACGGCAAGGCTCTGCCCGACTCCAGAGCTGAAATCGCCTATGCTGCGGAATTCTTCCGGTGGAATGCCGAAGAGGCTGTTCGCAACATAGGCGAAGTTTCCCGGGCACCGTCGAGTGGAGCACGCATGCTCGTCCATCACAAGCCGGCCGGCGTCGCCGTATTGGTAACACCGTGGAATTATCCGGCGGCCATGGGGACGCGCAAGATCGCCCCGGCGCTTGCTGCGGGTTGCCCCGTTGTCATCAAGCCCGCATCGGAGACGCCGCTGACGATGCTCGCGCTCATGCCGATCTTGGAGGCAGCCGGCGTCCCGGCTGGGGTGGTGAATGTCCTGCCCTCCCGGCGCTCTGGGCCATTGGTTGATATTCTGCTCCACGATCCGCGCGTCCGAGTCGTTTCGTTCACGGGGTCAACGGAGGTTGGACGCAAACTCCTGCGCTCTGCTGCGGATAGTGTCATCAATCCCGCCATGGAGCTTGGCGGAAATGCGCCCTTCGTCGTTCTTGCTGATGCCAACGTCGATAGTGCTGTCGAGGGTGCTCTCGTCGCGAAAATGCGCAATCTCGGTGAAGCTTGCACGGCGGCGAACCGCTTCTTCGTCCATGACAGCCTCTATGATGAGTTTGCCCAGAAGCTAGCCCGTCGAATGGGTGCGATGAGGGTAGGAAACGGTCTGGAGGAAGGGGTCGAGGTAGGCTCGCTCGTCAATTCTGAAACCCGCAGCAAGGTCGTCCAGCTGGTCGAGGATGCCATATCGCGCGGCGCACGACTCCTGACGGGTGGGACCATCATCGAAGGACCGGGCTACTTCTATCCGCCAACCGTCTTAGGTGATGTTCCAGCTTCGGCAGAGTGCTTCAAGGACGAGATTTTCGGGCCCGTTGCTGCCTTAACTCGGTTCACCAATGAAGACGAACTGGCGGCGCGCTGCAACGATACCGAGTATGGTCTTGTCGCGTATGTCTTTACCGAAGATATGCGCAGAGGATTGGCGTTCGCTGAGAAGCTGGACTTTGGGATGATCGGCCTGAACCGCGGATTGGTGTCCGACCCCGCAGCTCCTTTCGGCGGCATGAAGCAGAGCGGCATTGGCCGCGAAGGCGCCCATGAAGGGATTATGGAGTTTCTTGAGACGCAGTATATCTCGGTCGAGTGGTGATCTACCATCGACGCGAGTGGCGTTTGCCAGTCACCGGAGATGGTATTGTCACATAAACTGACACCGGGCGCACTGAGACAAGCCAGGTTGCTTAACGGGCTCACGCGGCAATGCTGATCCCTGCCGCGCGTAAACCCGCATATCCGGCACTGGCTCGGCAGTGTTATCTGATAAGCTCAAACCAGTGGAACAGTGTCGGTATCAATCTTGGTTTTACAGCGCTCTTCCTTTCGCGCCGGTTGAAGAGACAGTCGCCATACAGCCTGAGCGGGACAGAGGGTTTGACGTGAACCTACAGGATTCAGGAGGCCATCTGATGCCAGCACTTCCAGCCCACAGCCGATCGTCTTCCGACAGGAGAGGGTGCGCTCCTCTTGGGCTGGTCGATGGACCGGTAAGGTCGAGACTCGAAGATCAGGTTGATGCCGAGGGCCGCAACCTCGACCACATCGAGCAAGCGATTCTTCGTGCGTATGTGCAACTGGCGGTGACGCCGGATGAGACGGGCGGGGTCCGATCGGTGACGTTGGCGCGCTCTCGGGCTGTCGAGGTGCGACTAACAGAGATCGTTCAGCCGGACGATCACCGGCCTGCCGTACCGCCTTTTTGGCTGGAGGTTTGCTCCCAGGCCACCGGTGCGGTACTCGACAGTTGTGGCTGCTTTGAATTCGACGCGGCCGAGTTGGCCATTGCGGTCGAGCTCGTTCACGACGCCGAAAGAAGAGTTGGATAGCGATGCCACCCGGGCCGCAGGGCGGGTGAGGATCGAACCCGTAAGAGGGGTCGGGCTACGATCCCTCAGCGCATTCCATTTGCAGGCCATGGGCCTGCACCGGTCTCCCTGCCGGCGCACCTGGCAGCGGAGGAGGTGGCCACGTGTTCTGGTCACCGTACTCCCCTCTGGCAGGGGAGATGTCCTTCGGGACGTTCCTCCCAAACTTGGGCTCGCTCGGCGTGGCCGCAGCGAGCCCCCTTTGCTCTTCGTGGATGGCGCACAGCGGCTAATCAGACATTAGCAATTCAGCAGGACACTCAAGCGATGACGCAGTGGGTCTATACCTTCGGGGACGGAAAGGCCGAGGGCCAGGCGGGGATGAAGAACCTGCTCGGCGGCAAGGGGGCCAATCTGGCCGAGATGTCCAATCTGGGCCTGCCGGTGCCTCCGGGCTTCACCATCACCACGGAAGTCTGCACCTATTACTACGATCATGGTCGCTCCTATCCTGAGGAACTGAAGACCCAGGTCGAGAACGCTCTCAACTATGTCGGCCGCCTCACGGGCCGCACCTTCGGCGATGCCGAGAACCCGCTGCTCGTCTCCGTCCGCTCCGGCGCCCGGGCCTCCATGCCCGGCATGATGGACACGGTGCTCAATCTTGGCCTCAACGACGTGACCGTCGAAGCGCTGGCCAAGGGCGCAGGCGACGAGCGCTTCGCCTATGACAGCTATCGCCGCTTCATCACCATGTATTCCAATGTGGTGCTCGACATCGAGCACCATCACTTCGAGGAGATCCTCGACGAGTACAAAGATCGCAAGGGTTACAGCCTCGACACGGATATGACAGCGCAAGACTGGCAGGCGATCCTTCCGCGCTACAAGGCGCTGGTCGAGAAGGAGCTCGGCAAGCCCTTCCCGCAGGAGCCGCAGGAGCAGCTCTGGGGCGCCATCGGCGCCGTGTTCGGCTCCTGGATGAATAACCGCGCCATCAAGTATCGCGAGCTGCACGCCATCCCGGCGAGCTGGGGTACGGCGGTGAACGTGCAGGCCATGGTCTTCGGCAACATGGGCGAGACCTCCGCCACGGGCGTGGCCTTCACCCGCAATCCCTCCACCGGCGAAAGCGAGCTCTACGGCGAGTTCCTGATCAATGCGCAGGGTGAGGACGTGGTGGCGGGCATCCGCACGCCGCAGGACATCACCGAAAAGGCGCGTCTGGCGTCGGGCTCCGACAAGCCCTCGATGGAAAGCGCGATGCCCGAAGCTTACAACGAGCTGGTGCGCATCTACGGTATTCTCGAAAAGCACTACCGTGACATGCAGGACATGGAATTCACGGTGGAGACGGGCAAGCTCTGGATGCTCCAGACCCGCAACGGCAAGCGCACGGCGAAAGCCGCCTTGCGCATCGCGGTGGAACTCGCCTCCGAGGGGCTGATCACGGAAGAAGAGGCCGTCACCCGCGTCGAGCCGGCGGCGCTCGACCAGCTGCTGCACCCCACCATCGATCCTAAGGCAGAACGTACGATTATCGCCACCGGCCTGCCGGCCTCTCCGGGCGCGGCCTCAGGCGAGATCGTGTTCAACTCGGATGATGCGGAAGCGGCCAGGAAGGCCGGTCACAAGGTCATCCTCGTGCGCGTCGAGACGTCGCCTGAGGACATCCACGGCATGCATGCGGCGGAGGGCATTCTCACCACCCGCGGCGGCATGACCTCGCATGCGGCGGTGGTGGCGCGCGGCATGGGCAAGCCCTGTGTATCCGGCGCCGGCTCGATCCGCGTGGACTACGCCACGCAGACGCTCACCGTCGCCGGCCAGACGCTGAAGAAGGGCGAGATCGTCACCATCGACGGCTCCAACGGCCAGGTGCTGCTGGGCCAGGTGACGATGCTTCAGCCGGAGCTGTCGGGCGAGTTCGCCACCCTCATGGGCTGGGCCGACAAGGTGCGGCACATGAAGGTGCGCGCCAATGCGGAAACGCCGCTCGACGCCAAGACCGCGCGCAATTTCGGCGCGGAGGGCATCGGGTTGTGCCGCACCGAGCACATGTTCTTCGAAGGCGACCGCATCGTGGCAGTGCGCGAGATGATTCTCTCCGACGACGAGGCGGGCCGCCGGGCGGCGCTCTCGAGGCTGCTGCCGATGCAGCGCCAGGACTTCGTCGAGCTGTTCACGATCATGAGCGGTCTGCCAGTCACGATCCGCCTGCTCGATCCGCCGCTTCACGAATTCCTGCCGCACTCGGAGGACGAGATGCAGGAGGTCGCCAAGGCGATGAACGCGCCGGTGGAGAAGCTCAAGCGCCGCGCCATCGAGCTGCATGAGTTCAATCCGATGCTTGGCTTCCGCGGCTGCCGTCTCGCGGTCGCATACCCTGAGATTGCCGAGATGCAGGCGCGCGCCATCTTCGAGGCCGCTGTGGAGGCCGGCAAGCAGACGGGCCAGCCCGTCGTGCCGGAGGTCATGGTGCCGCTCGTGATGACGAAACCGGAGCTTGATCTCGTGAAGGCGCGCATCGTCGCCATGGCGGAAGCGGTCGCCAAGGAAAGCGGCGTGACGGTCGAATATCAGGTCGGCACGATGATCGAGCTGCCGCGCGCGGCGTTGCGCGCCGGCGAGATCGCGGAATCGGCGGAGTTCTTCTCCTTCGGCACCAACGATCTGACGCAGACGACACTCGGCATCTCGCGCGACGACGCGGCGTCCTTCCTTGGTCCGTATACGCAGAAGGGCCTGCTGCCGGCCGATCCGTTCGTGACCATCGACCAGGAGGGCGTGGGCGAGCTCGTGAAGCTCGCGGCCGAGCGCGGCAAGACGACGAGGCCGAACATCAAGCTCGGCATCTGCGGCGAGCATGGCGGCGATCCGGCCTCGATCCACTTCTGCCAGTCGGTCGGGCTCGATTACGTGTCCTGCTCGCCCTACCGCGTGCCGATTGCGCGTCTGGCCGCCGCGCAGGCGGCGCTCGGCGGCAAGGCCGCGAGCCAAGTGTAAACGCACAAAGCCCTATCGGTTGGCATCAAGTACTATCTATCCACCATTCAGACGGTAAGATTCACACAGGCTAAGGATTGCTGCCATGTCACTGTCCGCACCCCGATCAACCCATCGTGCGAACCACTTGCTATCGGCACTGCAGCCGGAAGACTTCGCCCATCTTGAGCCACATCTTCAACTGGTTGAGCTGCAGAAGGGCATGGTTATCTATGAGACCAGCGAGTGCTTGCCGTTCGTCTACTTCCCCCATGACGCGATTGTCTCCCTTGTCACTCTTTTGCCTGATGGCAGAACCGTCGAGATGGCGCTGCTCGGACGGGAAGCCATGTTTGGTTTGGTCAGCGCGTTTGTCACCCGCCAATCTGTTGGGCGCTTTGTCGTGCAAGTCACAGGCACGGCCTCGCGCATTGACACTGATGTCCTGCATCGCGCGTTCGAGGAACGGCCGAAGCTCCGTGAACCCTTCTTGCGCTTCGTAGAGGTCCTGCTGGCGGATACTCTCCAAGCGATGGCCTGCAACACCGTCCACAGCGTAGAGGCACGCTGCTGCCGCTGGATCCTCACCATGCTTGATCGGGCCAACCATGCTACCTTGCCACTCACGCATGAGCACTTGTCCCGAATGTTGGGGGTGCAACGGTCAACGATCAGTCTCGTCACGAGTGGACTTCAATCAGCGGGTTTGATCCACCAGGGCCGTGGTGCAATCACAGTCACCGACTGTTCCGGTCTCGAACGGATCGCGTGCGGATGTCACGAGATCATGCGGCAGCGCTCAAAACAACTCTCACTCACGCAGAACCGTGAGTCCGATGATACACACACCAGATGAGGACGATCTTCTGCAGGCCGATGAGCATCAGTGGGTCCGACGCAAACCATCCAGCGCGCAGCGCTTGCTTTACCTGGTTATAGCTCTGGCCGGTATAGCCGGTGCGATATATCTGATCGCTCGATTACTCTAAGGCAGAGTTACAAATATGGTCTGCTTTGAAGAAAGTTTGAACATTCGGCAGATGGGCAACGAACTCTACCATTTCGTTTTAGAGGATGATTGTGAGCAGATGTTTCTCGCTCCTGCAAGACGCACTTGTCTCTCATGAGAATGTTTTTGTCGCTTGGATGTTATAGGAGAAACGATCTTCTAGTTTTTTGCTAGAAAACAGAAAAACGTACCCTTGAACAACGACGATCGATCAAGTTAGAAGCATTCCCACGCACCAATGTTGATTTTGGTACTCGGCTCGGTGCATCAAGCGTTCTTTCGCGTCCAGGCTCCGTCGTATCTCGCTTTCAGGGATGACCCTTTCGCTGGCTCAGCCTCTGCCGAAATGCAAGCCCTCATGAGTCATTTGCCTCCGCCTGACAGACCGGCCATTACCATCCCGTTGCTTCAGCAGCGGGTGCGTGATGGTCGGCGACTGGTGATGACGACAGCTTACGATGCCGTGACGGCACGCCTGGCTGATCCTGTCGTCGACATGCTCCTGGTCGGCGACAGCGTCGGCAATGTGTGTCTCGGCTTCGACAACACCTTGCCGGTCAGCATGGCGATGATGAACCATCATCTCGAGGCTGTGGCCCGGACCAAGCCCCGTGCCCTGCTCGTCGCCGACATGCCCTATCTCAGCTACCACCTCAGCCTCGACGACACCTTGTGCAATGCCGGCGGCTTCCTGCAGCGCGGAGCGGCGGCCGTGAAGCTGGAGGGCGGCGAAAAGCGGGTCGAGACGATCCGGGCTCTGGTGGAGTGCGAGATCCCGGTGATGGGCCATCTCGGCCTGACGCCGCAGAGCGTGCATGCCATGGGCGGCCTCAAGGTGCAGGGCAGGGGAGCCCAGGACGCCCTCCAGATCCTGGAGGATGCGCACCGGCTGCAGGAGGCGGGCTGCTTTGCCCTCGTCCTTGAGGGCATCCCCACAGAGCTCGCCGCCCGGATCACTGAGACGCTCAGCATCCCGACCATCGGCATCGGCGCCGGGCCGCACTGCTCGGGCCAGGTGCTGGTCCTGCACGATGTGCTCGGGCTGACCCAGGGGCACCGGCCCAAGTTCGTGCGCAGCTACGTTGATGGCTTTGATCTGCTGCAGCAGGCCCTCACCCATTGGACGGAGGACGTGCGCGGCGGTGTCTTTCCGTCATCCGCCGAAGCCTATGCCCTGCCGGCCGATGCCCAAGCCGCGGTGTCCGCCTGGGTGCCCCACCCCTCCACCAGCGCATGAGGCTATCAATGCTCACCTTCCGCACGATCAAGTCGCTGACCCAGTGCCTGAAAGGCTACCGCGCCTCGGGCCTGCGGGTCGGCTTCGTGCCCACCATGGGCTTCCTGCACGCGGGCCATCGGGCGCTCATCGATGAGAGCGTCGCCCGCTGCGACATCACGGTCGTGAGCATCTTCGTCAATCCCACCCAGTTCGGGCCGAACGAGGATCTTGACCGCTACCCGCGTGCCCTGGAGCAGGATCACCAGCTCTGCCGCAACGCGGGGGTGAACCTGATCTTCGTGCCGGATGCCGGCGAGATCTACCCAACCGGCTTCCAGACGTACATTGAGCCTGGGCCGATCGCCGCGCCGCTGTGCGGTGCCGTCCGGCCCGGGCATTTCCGCGGCGTGGCCACCGTGGTCACCAAGCTGTTCAACATCGTGCAGCCGGAGGTGGCCTTCTTCGGCCAGAAGGACTTCCAGCAATGCGCCGTGATCCGGCAGCTGGTGCGCGATCTCAATCTGCCCATCGAGGTCGTCACGGTGCCGACCGTGCGCGAGCCGGATGGGCTGGCGCTGAGCAGCCGCAACAGCTACCTGAGCCCCACCGATCGCGAGCGCGCCCGCTGCCTCAGCCGGGGCCTGTTAGCCGCACTTTCAGCCTTCCGCCAGGGGGAGCGGGATAGCGGCAGGTTGATCGAGATCGCACAGGCTCACATGACCGAGGTTGATCAGCTGCAATATCTCGAGCTGCGGGATGCCAGGACCTTGGATGCCGTCCCAGGATTGGTCGAACAGCCGGCCGTGCTGTGCGTCGCTGCCACTGTCGGGGCCACGCGCCTGATCGACAACGTGCTCCTGATCCCTCCGCCGACAGCTCTGTCCGATCACGAGCTCGAGTTGGTCTCGCATGCTCTCGATCGACAGGCCACCGCCGATGCGGAAGGGTCGCGATCGTCATGACGCCACAATCCTGGCCCCATGCCCTTGTTCAGGAGCTGAGCACCCGGCTGACCGCTGGCGCAATGGCGACGGAAACCCTTCTGGCCTGGTGCGACGAGCATGGCCTCTCGCACGGGCCGATCACCGTCGAGGTCCGTCAGCGGTTCACGCCTGCGGTGATCCCGGACGACGTCGAAACGGCTCTTGAACCCGCTGCGGACGAGACCATTCAGTACCGGCAGGTTCGAATGGTGCGTAGTACGCTGCCGCTCGCGATAGCGGAGAATTGGTTCGTGCCGCAACGCCTCCCTGCGGACATGAACAGTCGTCTGCAGACAACCGATGTTCCGTTCGGGACCGTCATCGCGCCACTTCATCCTTTCCGTCGCACACTCTCGGTGCGCTCCGCGCTTTTCAGGAGTGGACCATCTGCAGCTCCAGCATGGCTTGGCAGCTCATTCTATGAGGTGGCTCGGTTTGTCTGAACAGCGTTTTCGGCTGGATAAGTGGAGTGTCTGCCGGGGTTAGGCTGCCGCAAGCTGCGGCAGCGGGATGAAGTAGGCCTGATCGGGTGTCCTCCGGTCAAGGCTCGAATGGGGCCTCCGTCCATTGTAAAAGGTCAGATAGCGGCCAATCGAAGCGCGGGCCTCGGATACGCTGTCGTAGGCTTTCAGATACACCTCCTCGTATTTGATGCTGCGCCACAGGCGCTCGACAAACACGTTGTCGCGCCAAGCGCCCTTGCCGTCCATGCTGATCGCGATCTCGTTCTTGCGCAGCACGCTGGTGAAGTCGTGGCTGGTGAACTGACTTCCTTGATCTGTGTTGAAGATCTCGGGCCGACCATAGCGGGCCAGCGCTTCCTCCAGAGCCTCGATGCAGAACGCCGCATCCAGAGTGATGGACAGCCGCCAGGCCAGAACCCGCCGGCTGAACCAGTCGACCACCGCCGCCAGATAGACGAAGCCGCGAGCCATGGGAATGTACGTAATGTCCATGGCCCAGACCTGGTTCGGGCGGGTGATCGGCAGCTTGCGCAGGAGATAAGGATAGACCTGATGCCCGGGCGCGGGCTTGGAGGTGTTGGGCTTGCGATAGAGCGCCTCGATGCCCATCCGCTTCATCAGCGTAGAGACATGCAGGCGTCCGACCGTGAAGCCCTCCGCCAGCAGCAGGTCGCGCAGCATCCGGCTGCCCGCAAACGGATACTCCAGATGCAACTCGTCCATCCGCCGCATGAGGGCCAGATCGGCCGCCGAGGCAGGCTGCGGTCGATAATAGAGGCTGCCCCGGCTGATCCCGAGGGCCTCGGCTTGCCGGGTCAGCGGCAGGGCATGTGATCGGTCGATCATCGCTTTGCGCTCGGCCACACTCCGGCTTTGCCGAGCGCGCTTTCCAAAAAATCGTTGACCAGCGTCAGCTCGCCGATCTTGGCGTGCAGGGTCTTCACATCCACCGGCGGGGCGTCAGCTCCCGCCTTGGGCTCAGGCCCGAATACCCCGGCGGCTCCGTCGAGGAGCTGGGCCTTCCACTGAGTGATCTGGTTGGGGTGCACGTCGAACTGCTGGGCCAGTTCGGCTAGGGTCTTCTCGCCCTTCACGGCGGCCAGGGCCACTTTGGCCTTGAAAGCCGGAGAGTGGTTCCGGCGCGGTCTCTTGCTCATCGTTTCTCCTGTTCAGCCGCCATTCTGGCCGCAGTCAGGCAGAAACTCCACTTATCCCGCTGTCCAAATTTCCCGAGCCAGCTCTCTATGATCCGCACCCTGAAGTCATCCTGGAGCATAGTGCCGTAATCCTCAGTGCCTCCGGAGCAGCGCTGGCGTTCGTGAGAGAACGGTTTCTGTCGGACCTTGTTTGCCTCCGCGGTATCGGCTCATAATCGAGCGCGTTAACCGCTCCACGTTGTCACTCACTGATGACCACTTATCTCGTATGCTGGGAGTACAAAGATCAATCATCAGCCTCGTCATGAACGAACTCCAATCAACCGGTTCAATCAAGCAGGGCCGCGGCTTCGTCACGATTAGCGATCGCTCCCGCTTCGAACAGCTTGTGTGCAAATGCTACAAGCCTTTGGATCAGTTCTCTGACATGAGTGAGCCGTAAGGGTTGGAACGCTATTTTGTCCGAGCTAGAGGAGAACTATTCCTCGGCTTGATAACGACCGTTTGGTCTCCCGCGTGAGTGATGATCTTCCATGATCTATAGCTTTAACGAGAATCCTCTGGCAAAACGGCCCACGTTTTAATGACACCTTCCGGCCTCTCAAGCACCTCGTTGTTCGCCTGCTTGGCCTCTTTCAAGACGTCCAGTGGAATAGAACATTATCCATAGAAGACTGCAGCAAATTCTAATAGGATCCTAAGTCGGGATAGGCTGAAGAGGGAAGAGAGCAAGAGCAGAGCCAATATGGATTAGACTATACATTATGTCCTAAGACTGTGTGGTTTCAAACAATAGTACTGTGTGTTTTCAGACAATCAGCAAGATTGCGGTAGAAAATATAGTCTCGTAATCGATTACATGGGCAGAGTATGATTTCTAATTCAAATACATGATGATAAATACTTCGCGCGACTCGCGTGTGTCCTCAACAGGCGCGATGTCGTTCCTCTGAGGAAAGTCGTTCCTCCCGAACTTGGGCTGCTGGTGACGGCAGCCCTTTTTTAACCTGACTTGAGGATTCTGATGGCACGCAAGAGGGTGACCCGCGCCGATCTGGCCGAGGCCGTGTACCGACACGGCGCCGTCACAAAGGACTATGCCGCAGATCTGGTTGACCAAGTTATCAAAGCAGTTTTCACCGCGCTGGTAGAAGGCGAGAACGTTAAACCCTTGTCTTTTGGTGTCGTCACGGTGCGCAGTAGGAGCAAGCGCATGGGGCGCAATCACAGAACGGGAGTGGAAGTGCCCATCCAGCCGCGTCGGATCATTCTCTTTAGCGCCTCGCCGCTTCCCAAGGCACATCTCTACCGAGCTTCCTCTCGGCTATCTGGTCCCGATGAGCAGCACATCGAAGTCCCGGAGGGCGCGCAACATGAAACGACGACTTAAGCCAGAACAGGAGTGGAGCATCACAGCCAGTGCTGTTTATGGCTGGTTGACTGGATTTACAGCGAGCGGTGTCCATCAGATTCGATCCGAGCTCCCAAACGAAACTCCGGACAACGTTTATATGCACGCTGTGACGGCCGTTGTGAGTGCGGGTGCATCGCGAACGATGCCGCTCTTATGGACAGGAGACCACAAGCAATGACGCTGCAGCAGATCGAGGCCGTGGCTCAAGCCTTCTACGAGAGCCAAGATGACACGCGTGGGTGGGATTTGGAACCCGAGCCAGTCAGAGCCCGATATCGTGCCTATGCCGAAGAGGCGATCGCGATGCTTCAAGAATATGATCGGTCGGCTTGCTCCACCAGCCTGACGTCATCACAACATGAGCTCGGACATAAACTTGCTGCCTCGAGGGTAGCTTAGGCAAAGCGTTACAGTCGAGGGGATCGTGCCGGAATTGAACGTGCCGCAGGGTCTGTGGCCCGGCCCGTGAATTAGCCATCTGCTCAAAGCAGCTATCAGTTGTAATGCCGCACCGCCGATTCGTGCAGGCATCTTCCCGGCGTATAGGGGAGTCCGTCGGGTGAGTTGAACCAGGACCGTCAGCAACAACGTCAGGTGAACCTTATGGCTGAGCGCAGCGAGCAGGATCCGCCGCGATTTTCAAATAGCCTCAACCCGGATCAAGGGCAGGTGGGACTCCACATTGGGCGTGCGCTCGCGGGTCTGTACGGGGATGTACTCGACGCACCGCTTCCACCGCGTCTCCAGGCATTGGTCGAGCAGCTCACACGAACCTCCTCGCCGGCCCAACCGCCCCCGTCCGAGGCGAACCAGAGCTCGTCCCACGCGAAGGGCGGTGACCGCTACTACTTCGACACCCGGTGTGACGATGAGCGGTGGTGCACCGATGCGGATGGAATCGATCTCGCCGCTCCGGAGGAGGCGCGTCGGACAGCCCTGCAGACGGCAGGCGAGCTCGCCAAAGAGTGGATCCATCAGCACAGGCGGATTACGGTCCGCGTCAGAAACGCGCAACCCGAGCCGCTTCTGGTCGTGGATGTCCGTGTAGCGGAGTCCAGACGGGGTTAGGGCAGGCGCCGAACGTCATGTGCAAGCAGGCGAACGCGCGCAGATGTGATGACGCCGCGGTGACGAACAGGAGCAGCGTTCGTCAATGCATACCACGCCACGAACACGAAATTGTCCGCTGCAGCGTCGACCGGACATATGATCACAACTTGCTATAGCCGACTCGGACCGAGAGTGGGATTCAGATCTGTCTCGACCTTACAAACCGCCCTTGCCAGATTAGCTCGGTGGGGGAAGAGCCGCCAGAGCGCTCGACGCTCAGTCGTTCACCTTACATTGAGCGAGCAGACAGCAGGGATTCAAGCGATCCAAGTGGATTGATGCTCGGACACGACTTGGAGAGTGGTATCCATGACATACCTTCTGGTTCAGCTGGCTCCCGACAGCTACGATCTTGGACTTGATGAGAGGATCATGGCGCGTCATGCGCATCGGTCATCGCGCCGGTGAGATCACTTGGATCGCCAAGTCGCTTCACGATCAATCCTACGACCAGCTGCCACAACCCTTGCGCCGAATGGAGCACGCATTTGCGAGTCTGGGAGAGCTCCGTGCTTGGCTACGCATCGAACTCTGAACCGAATAGGATCGCGCATGAGGAAGGTTGTCGCCGGAAAGCTGCATGGCATCCATCTCACGTAAGCCAAACTGAACTATCATGGGTTGATCACCTTCGACCCTGACCACTGCGAAGAGGTCGACTTCGCGCCATGGAGTTCATCGAGATCTGGAACAAGAACTCTGGGGCCGGGATCTCGACCTATGTCATCCTCGGCAAGTGTGGCTTCCGCTGCTGTATCCTGAATTGGACCGCGGCGCGCACCTGTCAACCGGGAGATCCCGCCATCATCTGCAACTCAGTCTACATCCCTGGGAGCCAGGTCACTGAGATCCCGCCGAAGATCCTGACCTTCGACCGCGACAACCATGTCATCGAGCATCTCACAATCAGACCTCCCGGGATATGCAGGGACGCTGCCGCTTCTCGATCTTGGATGAGTTTGGCACCAGACAGCCGGCTCCCCTCGTCACGGCGGCCGGCCGCTAGCAGCACCCGCCACGATGCACGTCCTGGTACAACTCGGTTGTAGCTTTCATCGTTCGATATGACGAACTTATCTGTCGCTCTTGAGCCATTCGAGGCCTCAAGCCAAGCCCTGTTTGGCCGCTCCGCCGGGGTGAATAGCTCCTCGGTCACCCGCGGGCACAATCGCTCTCCTCGATTGCTGTCGGCAAATCTTATCCTTGGCGGAAACACTGTGGTTCGCGTTGTCTCCGGCTCGAGCAGCGCAAGCGTATTGAGCAAAAATTACTCCCCTCTCAAGTCAAGATCGAGCATTTCTTCTCCGATTCCCTGTTTTTTAAAAAGAACGTTTCCGTTGACTTGGGACGGGACTTGGCTTCACGTTGGGCCGCATCTTTTACTGACTGACCATAGGCAGAACATGAGCGCCGAAGCCTTCGCGAAAGTGCAAGAATTCCAAGATATTGGTCCTCGTGATACTTCTTACCGCCAGAGCGGGTACGAGGCTTTGGCGAAGCGCTTTCGGCCGGTGTTCGACAGGATTGCCGAAGGAGCTGTCGAGAGGGAGAGGAATCGCACTCTCCCTCGGGAGCCGATCCAATGGCTTAAGGAGGCTGGCTTTGGCGCGGTTCGGGTTCCTGTGGAGTATGGCGGCGGTGGGGCGACCCTCTCGGAGCTGACGCGCTTGCTGATCGAATTGGCCGAGGCGGACTCGAATCTCCCGCAGGCTCTGCGCGCCCATTTCGGCTCTGTCGAGGACAGGCTCGTGTCCCAACCGGGAGCGGAGCGGGATGCTTGGCTCAAGCGCTTCGTCGCCGGCGAAATCGTGGGCGGCGCGTGGACCGAAATCGGCAACGTGAAACTCGGTGATGTCAGCACCAAGGTCACGCCGTCGGGAGACCATTGGCTCTTGAACGGCACCAAGTACTACAGCACCGGCAGCATCTTTGCCGACTGGATCGGTGTCTATGCGCAACGTGCGGACACAGGAGCCGATGTGATCGCGATCGTCAGCACTCATCAACCTGGGGTCGAGCAGTTCGACGACTGGAATGGATTTGGCCAGCGAACGACCGGGAGCGGAACCACCGTTTTCAAGAATGCGTCCGTAGAGCGCGCGCACGTCACCGATTTCAGTGCGCAATTCAAATATCAGACCGCCTTCTACCAGTTGGTGTTGGTCGCTGTGCTCGCAGGAATTGTCAGAGCAGCAGAGCGGGACGTGTCCCAAGAGGTTCGAGCCCGGACTCGTGTCTACAGCCACGGCAACGCCCGCCGGCCCGCCGAGGACATTCAGATCCAACAAGTCGTGGGACGTATCGCTGCTGCCGCCTATGCGGCCGAGGCTATCGCCGTTCGCGCCGGTGAAGCCGTACAGGCTGCTTACGAGGCCTCCTTCACGAGCCATGCAGGCAGCGAGCCGGAAGCGCATACCTCCGCCGAGATCGAGGCCGCCAAGGCCCAGGTCGCTATCGCCGATATCGTGCTGCGCGCAACCGGAGATCTCTTCAACGCACTCGGCGCCTCGGCCACGGCGGACGACAAGGCTCTCGATCGCCACTGGCGCAACGCGCGGACAGTGCTGAGCCACAACCCCCTGATCTACAAGGAAAAGATCCTGGGTGATTGGACCCTGAACCGTGGCGAGCCGGTCTATGTCTGGCAGATCGGCCAAGGCTAGCAGCCAGCCTGCATGAAGCACTCGGCCCTTCGCGGGCCTCATGAAACAAGACGTGCACACCGGAGTCGGATCCAATGAGTAAGACCATTCGCTTCAACGCATTCGACATGAACTGCGTTGGCCACCAATCCCCCGGCCTTTGGACGCACCCCCGCGATCGGTCATGGCACTACAAAGACCTTGGGTATTGGACTGACCTCGCGAAGATCCTGGAACGCGGGATCTTCGACGGGATCTTTATTGCCGACGTCATCGGGTACTACGACGTCTACAAAGGCTCCAACTACCACGCCCTTGAGCAAGCGGCTCAGATCCCGGTCAATGACCCGTTGCAGCTCGCGGCGCCCATTGCGCTTGCGACCGAACACCTTGGGATCGGGATCACGGCGTCGACATCCTTTGAGCACCCCTATACATTCGCCCGCCGTCTCTCGACGGCGGACCATCATACCAAGGGACGTATCGGCTGGAACATCGTCACCTCCTACCTCGAAAGCGGGGCCAAGAACATCGGCGAAGGCGGTCTGCGTCGCCACGACAATCGCTATGACGTTGCCGCCGAGTACCTGGAGGTGCTCTACAAGCTCTTCGAGGGAAGCTGGGAGGAAGGAGCGGTCGTAAGGGACCGGGACCGGCGGATCTTCACCATTCCGGAGAAGGTGCACGAAATCGGGCACAAGGGACGCTATTTCGAAGTGCCCGGCTATCACCTGTGCGAACCGTCCCCGCAGCGCACCCCCGTGCTTTATCAGGCAGGTGCGTCAGGGCCGGGCAAAGCCTTCGCGGCCCATCATGCCGAATGCGTGTTCGTCGGCGCCCCGACAAAGCCTGCGCTGAAAGCCTATGTCGCAGACGTCCGCCGCCAGGCAGCCGAGGCCGGGCGGAACGCAAGCAAGATCCTGATCTACACCCTTGTCACCATCATTGTCGACGAGACCGACGCGAAGGCCCAGGCGAAGTTTGAGGAGTACAAGCGCTACACGTCTTACGACGGGGCGCTGGTCTTTATGTCCGGCTGGAGCGGCATCGATTTTGGCCAGTACGCGCCGACCGATCTCGTCAAGAAGGTTGAGACCAACGCCATCGTTTCCGTCGTCGAGACTCTCGCAGGCGGCGGAAGATCCTGGACGATCGAGGAGCTCGCGCGCTGGGGCGGGATCGGCGGCTTTGGACCGGTCTTCGTCGGCTCGCCTGCCACTGTCGCCGACATCCTGCAGGAATGGATCGACGAGACGGACGTGGACGGCTTCAACCTCGCCTACGCGGTAACGCCCGAGAGCTTCGAGAACGTGGTCGAGTTCCTCGTTCCCGAGCTTCAGCGGCGCGGATCTTACCCGACCTCCTACAAACCAGGCACGTTGCGCGAGAAGCTGTTCGGCGAAGGCGCTTATCTGCCGGAGACCCATCCGGGTGCACAGTACCGAGACATCGAGGCTGTCAAGCGCCGTGAGGCAGAACCCGCCGACAGTCACACCCATGGGAATCGACTTGCAGCGGCAGGAGAATAACAGATGGCAAGCGCGATCCTCCAGCTGCGCGACGTCTCGCTCTCGTTCAAAGGGATCAAGGTGCTAAGTGACCTGAGCTTCGATGTCGTCAAGGGCGAGATCTGCGCTCTCATCGGTCCGAACGGAGCGGGCAAGAGCTCGCTCCTCAACATCATCACCGGCGTCTATCGGGCCGATGCCGGTGAGATCGTCTTCGAGCGCAAGCGTTTCGGGAAGATCACTCCCTTGGCGGCAGCACGGCGGGGCATCGGCCGGACGTTTCAGCACAACGCGCTGTTCAGCCGGTTGACCGTTCTTGAAAACGTGCTCACAGGATTGACGCGGCATAGCAGGACCAACCTCGTCGAGCACACGTTCGGCCTTCCTCGTGACCGAAACGAGGAAAAGGACTTTCGCCAGCGCGCGGATCGCATGATCGAGAGCCTCGACCTGACGGCATACCGCGACGCCGTCGTTTCGACATTGCCTTATGGCGTGCAAAAGCGTGTTGACCTGGCGCGAGCATTGGTGGGGCGGCCGGCCCTGCTGTTGCTCGACGAACCGATGGCGGGAATGAACCATGACGAGAAGCGACGGATGGCGCGCTTCATCGCCGACGCCAACCGGGATCTTGGCACGACGGTGGTGCTGATCGAGCACGACATCGGCGTGGTCATGGATTTGTCCGATCACGTTGTGGTGCTCGACTACGGAAGAAAGATCGGGGACGGCCATCCTGACGAGGTGCGCCGGAACCCGGACGTCATCGCCGCTTATCTCGGCGCCGTTCATTAAGGTGTGACATGAACTTCTTTATCGAAACACTGGTCGGCGGCCTTTTGGCGGGCGTCATGTACTCTCTCGTCGCAATCGGGTTCGTTCTGATCTACAAAGCGTCCGGCGTCTTCAACTTCGCCCAAGGGTCGATGGTCCTCTGCGCGGCGCTGACCTTCGTGACGCTGACCGAGACTGGTCTGAACTGGTGGCTCGCGTTGCTCGTGAGCCTCGCGATCATGGTGGTGATCGGCATTGCGGTCGAACGCCTGGTTCTGCGCCCGCTCGTCAACCAGCCTCAGGTCACGCTGTTCATGGCGACCCTCGGATTGAGCTTCGTCATCGAGGGACTTTCCCAGATCATCATGGGCGCCAGCGTTCATGAGCTTGATCTCGGGATCGTCGACGTGCCGGTTGAGTTTGGCCCGATCCAGGTCAGCCAGTTCGACCTTGTGGCCGCAGCAACCGCCGGGCTCCTCGTCGTCGCCCTGTCCCTTCTCTTCAGCAAGACGCGGATCGGGATCTCCCTGAGAGCCATCGCCGACGACCCCCAGGCTGCTCTGTCGGTGGGCATCCGCCTGCAGCTCCTGTGGCGGATCGTCTGGGGCGTCGCCGGGTCAGTCGCTCTCGTGGCAGGATTGCTGTGGGGCGCGCGACAGGGCGTCCAGTTCTCCCTGACGTTCGTCGTCCTGAAGGCTCTGCCGGTCCTCATCATCGGAGGATTTACGTCGATCGCCGGTGCAATTGTCGGCGGACTGATCGTGGGGGCGGGCGACAGTTTGGCCGAGATCTACCTTGGCCCAATCCTCGGCGGCAGTGTCTCGACGTGGTTCGCGTATGTTCTGGCCGTCGCCTTTCTCCTTGCCCGTCCGGCGGGCCTGTTTGGCGAACGGGCCATCGAAAGGGTCTGATCCATGTCTTCCTCCATCGGCTCCGACGCACCCACTGGGCTTGTTGCCTCGCCTGCGGCCTATGCCGACAGGAAGCGGGTTGCCGCCACATGTGCGATCGCTTTGATCGGGGTGGCTTTTGGCCTCGTCCCTCTCAGCGGCAGCGACTATTGGCTTAACGCCATCCTCATCCCGTTTCTGATCATGTCGCTGGCCGGGCTCGGGTTGAACATCATGATGGGCTACGCCGGGCAAGCGTCGCTTGGCACCGGTGCGTTCATGGCGGTGGGCGCTTACGCCACCTACAATATCCTCCTCCGCCTCCCAGAGCTCCCACTCCCCATCAGCCTGCTCGCCGGGGGCCTGATTGCAGGCTTGGTCGGACTGATCGTCGGGTTGCCGAGCCTGCGCATCAAAGGCTTCTACCTGGTGGCCACCACGTTAGCGGCGCAGTTCTTCCTGGAGTGGATGTTCAACCAGTATGGCTGGTTTTCGAACTACTCCACATCGACGTCGATTTCGGCACCGCGGCTGACCCTTCTCGGCCAGGACCTCAACACGCCGGTCGGGCGCTATCTTCTGACACTCGTGACGGTGAGCCTCGTAGTGGCCGTCGCCTGGAAGCTCGTGCGGAGTCAGACCGGGCGAAACTGGATGGCGATCCGTGACATGGACACGGCGGCTGCAATCATCGGAATCCCGGTCGGGCAGGGGAAGCTGAGTGCCTTCTTCATCGGCGCACTGATCTGCGGTCTGGCTGGGGCGCTTTGGGCCTTCGCCTATCTCGGGACCGTCGACGCGCGCAGCTTCAATCTCGATCGGTCTTTCCAGGTCATGTTCATCGTCATCATCGGCGGCCTGGGAAGCTTGATCGGCAACGTCCTCGGTGCGGCCTTCATCATCCTCCTTCCCATCCTGATCGACCACCTCGCCGATGATCTGTTGGGTGGGGCAATCGATGCCGGGCAATTGGAGAACTTCCAGAAAGTCCTCTTCGGAGCCCTGATTATTTGGTTCCTGATCAAGGAGCCGCATGGCCTGGCGGCCCTCCTCGGGCGACTCCTGCGGCGGCTGCAAGCCCTCGTTTCTCGCTAACGTCCATCCTCAACCATCCTCAAGAACGGAGATTTGTTCATGTCCCTGCGCATAGGAAAGCCGTGGCGTGCTGTTGCGCTCGCCCTCTTTGGCCTCTCGCTTACCGCGAGCCCGCCCGCCTCAGCCCAAGAGGCCAAGAGGCAGTATGTGCCGCTCGCGACATACCGGGTCGGGGCTTACGCCTCGAGCGGAATCCCGGCCTGGGCCGGCGTGATCGACTATCTCCGCTATGTCAACGAGGTCGAGGGCGGCATCAACGGCGTGAAGCTGTTCTGGGACGAGTGCGAGACCAACTGGGATGTCGAGAAGGGCGTCGAGTGCTACGAGCGCGTGAAGAGCGGCAAAGACGGATCGCCCGTGCCGATCTTCCTGCCCCACGGCGATCCGATCTCAAAGGCCCTGACCGAGAAGTCCGTCGCCGACAAGATCCCCCTCATGACCCTCGCGTATGGGCGGACTGAGTCGATCGACGGCCGTATTTTTCCCTATTCCTTTCCGGTGATGTTCAGCTTCTGGAGCGAGGCCTCCTCTGTCATCAACTTCATTGCCGAAAAGCAGGGCGGGAAGGACAAGCTGAAGAGCCTGAAGATCGTCACCCTTTATCATGACAGTCCGTATGGCAAGGAGACCCAAACGCCCCTCGCCCACCTCGCCAAGACGTACGGGTTCGAGGACATTCAGGTCCCGGTGCCGCATCCCGGCAATGACCAGTCGGCCCAATGGGCGAAAATCCGTCAGCTCAAGCCGGACTGGGTCTTCCTGCGCGGCTGGGGCGTGATGACACCCGTTGCGATCAAGACCGCCGCCAAGGTCGGCTTCCCTGTCGATCATATCATTGGCGGCATTTGGTCGGGCTCCGAAGAGGATGTGCGCCCCGCCGGGGCGGTCGCCAAGGGCTATCTCGCCATCACGCCGTTTCCGGCCGGCTCTGATTTCGAGATCCACAAGAAGCTCAAGGAACATATCCTCGACAAGGGCCTCAGTGACCTGAAGGACCTGAAGAGCTTCGGTTCGGTCTACTACAATTCCGGGGTCAACGAGGCGATCATCACCGTCGAGGCGATCCGTACAGCGCAGAAGAAGTTCGGCGCCCGTCCGATCAACGGCGAGGAAGCGCAGTGGGGGCTTGAAAACCTGAACTTGCAGGATGCCCGCCTCAAGGAAATTGGCGCCCTCGGCCTGTTGCAGCCTCTGAAGCTGTCAATCAAGGACCATGAGGGTGGCGGTGCGGGCAAGGTCCTGCAGTGGGATGGCGCCAAGTGGACCGTCGCCAGCGATGGCTGGGTCAGATCGGACAGGGAGCTGCTTCTGCCCTTGATCTACGAGCGCGCCGCCGCCTACGCCAAGGAGAAGGTCATCACCCCCCGGAGCGAAGCGGTGAACTAGAACCTGCCTGATCGTTGAAGCGACGGACGGGCTTCGGCCCGTCCGTCAGCCTGACGCATAACGCGAGTACCATTCCACGGAAAGCCCAATGAGCGACACTGAACCTTTTCTGAGCGTCCGGGACGCGGAGGCGGTCTATGGCCAGTCCATCCTGGCCCTTGACGGCATATCGATCACGGTGGAGCAGAGCTCGATCGTGGCGCTGCTCGGGGCCAACGGCGCGGGCAAGACAACGACCCTGAGGGCGATCTCCAATCTGCTTGCGTCCGAGCGCGGGCGCCTCAGCCGAGGTGCGATCACCTGGCGGGGGCAGTCCATCACCGCGCTCGATCCTGCGGCCCTTGTCGGGAAGGGCATCGTTCAGGTTCTGGAGGGACGCCATGTCTTTCCCCAGCTGACAGTCGAGGAGAACCTGCTGACGGGAGCATTTCTTCGTAAGCCGAGCCGCCGGCAAATCAACGAAGACCTTGACCGCGTCTACACCTGGTTCCCGCGACTGAACGAGAGACGCCGCACAAGGGCCGGTCTCACTTCGGGCGGTGAGCAGCAGATGGTTGCGATTGGACGTGCGCTGATGACCCGGCCGACGCTGGTATTGCTCGATGAGCCTTCGATGGGTTTGGCCCCTATCGTCGTTGAAGAAATCTTTGAGATCATCAAGACGCTCAACGAACAAGAAAAGGTAAGCTTCCTGCTCGCTGAGCAGAATGCCGCCCTGGCGCTGCAATACGCGGACCATGCGTATGTTCTTGAGACGGGCCGTGTGGTGCGATCAGGCCCGGCTGCGGAACTGCTGGCAAGGAATGATGATTTGAAAGAGCTTTACTTCGGCGCGTCAGCTTCCCCTCTGACGCATTGAGGGCGCCGAGTCCGCTCGCTCAATGGGGTCAGAAGATGTGTTCCTTGTAAGGTGATGGCCTAAGCTGAGAAGGAACTATCATCCATCAACCAGCGCTCGGCCCTCCATCCAAAGGTTCCCACAATGGCGAATGACGGTCTCGACCAATCCGCATCGACCAACATCCTTTCCGAAATCGATCAGAATCGAATCCTCGCCGCTGTCGATGAGGCCTTTGAAGCGCAGGTTGCTTTCCTGTCGGACCTGGTCCACTCCGCCTCGCTTCGAGGCCAGGAATCCGGAGTCCAGACACTGGTTGAAGCAGCGCTCCGGAAGCGAGGGTACGACGTCAATCGTCAGATAATCGATCAGGCGTTCATTGGTCAGCATCCGGCTTTTTCCCCGGCAACGATCAGCTATGAACATTCCTGGAATGTGATCGGAGCTCACAGCCCGGTGATCACCCAGGGACGATCCCTCATCCTGAATGCCCATGTCGATGTCGTGCCCACAGGCGATCCGAACCGGTGGCAAGACCCGCCTTTCGAACCGACGCGACATGGCGATTGGCTTTACGGCCGCGGCTCCGGCGACATGAAGGCGGGCCTGTCTGCCGCGATCTTCGCTCTCGATGCCATCAGGGCCGCCGGACTTGAACTGACAGCCCCGGTCCAGATCCATTCTGTCGTGGAGGAGGAAATTACCGGAAACGGAGCCGCGATGGCGTTGGCCAGTGGCCATGTTGCCGACGCGGTGCTGATTCCGGAGCCGACCGATGAGAAGCTTGTTCGGGCCAATTCCGGTGTGATCAAGTTTGCCGTTACGGTTCATGGCACCCCCGCCCATCCGCGTGACGTCAGTGGGGGTGTGAGCGCGCTCGAAGCGGCCATGCGGCTCATCGAACACTTGCGTACGCTTGAGACACGCTGGAATGAAGAACGAGTGACAAAGCCGTTCTTTGCGGACGTAGAAAATCCCGCGGCTCTGACGATTGGGACAATCAACGGCGGCGAGTGGATCGCATCGGTTCCAGCATGCTGCCGCTTTGAGGGGCGCATTGGCTTCTATCCTGGCGACGACCCTCAGGAGCGGGTGAGGGAATTCGAAGCCTTTATCGGCCTGATGGCTGCCGAAGATCCATTGGTTCAGCGCTGCCCAGACCCGGCCGTGGAGTGGGTCGGCGTCATGCATGCGGGCTATACGCTTGCTCCTGGTTCCGACGCCGAGGCTGTCCTCGCCAAAGCGCATGCCGCTGCCAATGCCCCCGGTGGCCTGCCCTTACAGGCTTACGTCATGGCGTGCTACCTCGATGCCGCCGTCTATGCTGTCCACGCGGGGATCCCCTCACTGGTTTACGGGCCTATCGCGGAGAACATCCATGCTATCGATGAGCGCGTCTCCCTCTCTTCGTTGCGGCGCGTGACGAAGACGATTGCGCTGTTCGTGGCAGCATGGTGCGGCGTTGGGGCCAGCGCAAGATCTGCTCCTGATTTGTGAGGTCCGACGACATCGTTTCAACTTTCCGATCGTCAGATCCACCTCTGAGATGCGATGCTGATCCTGTTGCTGCTGTGGATCTGACGAAGGCGCGTCGTGCGTGGGTCGAGCTCTATGCCGAGACCGGCGATGCTGGACTGGTTTGTCGCCGCTGCGGCATTTCTCGGCCCACGCTGCGCAAGTGGTGGCGCCGCTATCAGGCGGATGGCGAGGCAGGCCTCGTAGACCACAGCCGCCGCCCGTATCGTCTGGCCGCCCAGAAGGTCTTTGCCGACCAGGAAGCCCTCATCCTGTCGCTTCGCCGAGAAAGGCGGCTCGGGGTCAAGCAACTGCGCAATGAACTGATCCGGCAGCACGATCTGACGCTGTCACTCGACACCATCCACCGGACGCTCGTTCGCCATGGCGCGCAGGTGCTGAATTGGCCGCGACGCTGGCGCAAGGGCGAACGACGCTACAGCCGTCCGATCCCAGGTGATCGGGTCCAGATGGACGTCTGCAAGACCAGGCCTGGCGTCTATCAGTACACGGCGATCGACGACTGCAGCCGCTACAAGGTGCTCGGCGTTTACCGCCGCGCCACGGGCACCAACACCCTCGACTTTCTGGAGCGCCTCATCGAGGAGATGCCGTTTTCGATCCAGCGCCTCCAAACCGATCGCGGTCGCGAGTTCTTTGCCGAGGCGGTTCAGCAGCGTCTGATGGACTAGGCTATCAAGTTTCGGCCGATCCCGCCCCGGTCGCCGCATCTGAACGGCAAGGTCGAGCGGACGCACCGCGCTGATCGGGAGGAATTCTGGGACACGGTTGATCCGAAGGATCCGGAGATCGAGGCGAAGTTGTCGGAGTGGCAGCATCACTGGAACTGGCATCAGCCGCACACCGCGCTGGGCGGTCAGCCACCCATCGACCGTGTCTGCGAACTCCTCGACAAGATCCCTCTCGGCGAAGCTGTTGAGGCGGCCTACGTCGGCAGCCGCGAGCGCATCAGGATTGCCGATTACCGGCTGGACACCGCCCTGGCTCAGCTGAAATGATGTCCCCAGACCCTACGCCTAATCCCGATCTGTTCGATCATTGTGCCCATTCAGGTCGTCGCCTTCTCACACCCCCTTACCGACATCAGGCTGTTTGCTACAGGTCAGTCATGCAGCCACGGCCGGTGCCGGATTCCGATAATCCTCTTTTTTGGTGAGCATGGCCCAGATCGTCCGTGCCATCTTGTTTGCCAAGGCCACCGCCACGAGCATCCGCGGCTTTCTCGCCAGCATCTGTGCCAGCCACGAACCCTCAAGAATCGACTTGCGACCGAGCCAGTTCAGCCGCGACATCGCCCCAACGATGAGTAACTGGCGAATGTCAGCCTGCCCCTCCTTTGATACACGCCCGAGACGTTCCTTGCCCCCTGAGGAATGCTGACGTGGAACAAGGCCTAGCCAGGCCGCAAAGTCTCGACCACATTTGAAGCTAGCCATATCAGGGGCGAATGCTTCGATTGCCAGAGTGCTCAGCGGGCCGACCCCCGGTATCGTTTGCAGCCGTCTCGCTGTTCCGTCTTCCGCCGCCAATGTCTTGAGTAGCTCAGTCTTAGTCTCAATTCGTTCTGTCTTCCGGCCAATCTGGTCGATAAGGTCCTGACATTCCTGGCGGACCAGCTCGGGCAGGTCGCTGTTTGGCTCCTCGATGATCGCGTCGATGCGCTTGAGTTGGCCAATCCCTTGCGGGACGATGTGGCCGTATTCATAAAGAACCGCACGCAGTGCGTTCACTAGGTCGGTGCGCTGATGGACCAGGCGCTGCCGCGCCCGAAACAGGACCGCCTTGGCCTGCTGGTCTTCCGATTTCGGTTCGACGAAGCGCATCTCCGGGCGCTGGGCTGCGACCACGATCGCCTCGGCATCGGCTGCGTCGTTCTTCTGGCGCTTAACGAAGGGCTTCACATACTGCGGCGCGATCAGCTTCACCTCATGGCCGATTTTGGCCATCTCCCGTGCCCAATAATGGGCGCTGCCACAGGCTTCCATCACCACGACTGCCGGCGGGTGCTCGCTCATAAACTTCCGAAACTGCGAGCGTGACAGCTTCTTCCGAAACTTCAAGTGCCCCGCCATTGATGCGCCGTGGAGTTGGAATACCTGCTTCGCGAGATCCACTCCAATCATTGTATCTTTCACTTTGCCGTCCTCTCCGCCTGGTGGATGAAACCACCACATTCTTGGCACACTGCGATGCCGTCTGGGGAGGGCGGCAACCACCCCATCTGATCCAGCTCGCACCGGGCGCCTACGACCTCCTGCTGAATGCTGAGGTGATGGGAAGCGTCGTGAGAAGCGGATCACGACAGCCATACACATGAACTGCGGAGCTGCTTGAGGATTTGCCGCGGAGCAAGAGGCCTGTGCCCTTCAATAAGATTGAGCACACCTTCCCCTCATTGGAGGATCTCTGTGCTTGGCTCGGCGATCCGAAGGTGAAGACCAACAACCCACATGGCGACGCCTGGGACCGTTGAGCATCCTGCGACAGATGGGGTTGTCTAATCGCAGCCTCTTGATCAAGTCTTTTTTGAAATTGCTCGACAATACCATTGCCGATCGTTCGACGAATCACGAACAGAAGGTTGATATTGCGATCGCATTGCCTGTTCTTCTTGGCGCCAGTGATGGTCGCTTGCCGGGAGCACGGTTGTCTTCGCGGTCGACACCAGTTCGCCGCATGATGGTCTTCGCAGGTGGGCCTTCCAATGTATTCGACGCAGTCTGCGGGTCGATGACGCGCACCTGCAGTCCCATCAGCGGAATGACCTGACCT
>NZ_JBVVAK010000003.1:135767-208748 GCF_055792825.1 Microvirga sp. GN3 | reverse complement strand
TGAGCCCGTACTTTCATCCTATCGGGGAACAGCCACCGGCTTCCATAAGCGTGACTGCAGATCCAGGGCGACTCGCTCCCGCGATTACCCCATGTATTCGGCTTCGCGCCATCTTCATCGACTGTCGGAGGTGCTGCGCTTCAGGCTGATGGTACAACGTGGTCTGGGTAGGACCAGCCACAAGCATCAGTGGGAGAAGCGCAGCATGAAGCATTATGCCGGCCTCGATGTCTCGGTCAAAGAGACTTCTTTGTGCATTCTGGACGAGACGGGCAAGGTCTGTCGTGAACTGAAGGTGACCAGCCATCCAGACGACCTGGTTCAGGTGCTCCGGGATCCAGCCTGGCGGCTCGAGCGGGTCGGGCTCGAAGCCGGCCCATTGTCGCAATGGCTCTACAGCGGGCTGGCTGCGGCCGGGCTCCCGGTCATCTGCATCGAGACGCGCCACACCAAGGCGTTCCTGAAGGCGCAGGTGAACAAGACCGACCGCAACGATGCTCGTGGCATTGCTCAGATGATGCGCGTCAACCTGTTCCGACCTGTGCATGTGAAGACCTTGGCGAGCCAGCACCGGCGCACCCTGCTGACAGCTCGCAAGTTGTTGCAGGAAAAAGCCATTGCCATTGAGAACGACATCCGCGGCCTGCTGCGTAACTTTGGGCTCAAGGTTGGGATCATTGGCAAGGTCAGGTTCGAGGACCGGATCCGCGAGCTCGTAGCAGGCCTTCCGGAGCTGGCCGAGATCATGGCTTGCCTCCTCGAAGCCCGTCAGAGCCTGCGGGAGCGCTTGGCCACTCTTCACCGCAAAGTATTGGCGACCGTGCGGGATGATGACGTCTGCCGGCGCCTGATGACCATTCCCGGTGTTGGTCCCGTGGTGTCGTTGGCCTTCAGCGCCACAATCGACATTCCGGCGCGGTTCAAGCATTCCAAGGCCGTCGGCCCAGCTCTGGGGCTCACGCCGGTTCTCAACCAGTCCGGCGAGAGCAATCGGATCGGACGCGTCTCACTGTGCGAAGACGCCATGATGCGAGCGCTGCTTTATGAGGCGGCTCAGGTGCTGCTAACCCGGGTGCAGAAATGGTCCTGGCTGAAGGCCTGGGCCATGGCCGTGGCCCGCCGGCGCGGCCTGCAAAAGGCTATCGTGGCTCTGGCGCGCCGGTTGGCCGTGATCATGCACCGCCTCTGGAGCGACGGAACCGAATTCCGCTGGACCAAGGACAGTGCCACGGCGGCCACCTGATCACTCACCGGAACAGCCTGTCACAAGAACGGAAGGATAGCCGAGGTCCACCAGCCGGTGGAGAGACGTCCCTCGCGGGACGATGGATGAGGTGAGTTCGCTAGGGTTCTTGTGTCGGTCGCGCTTGGCGCGATCAGAACGTGCGACAGATTGGACTGCCTCATTCTTCTGATCCCATCATGGGAGAGCCCGAGAGCTGATCCCGAAGAGAAGCAAGGATCCGCGAGTGCCGTCAAACATCGGGAATGTGGAAGGCCTGAAAGCGCTTGACCTCAAATCGCCGAATAGAGAAGCACCCTCGATATTACCCATACCGCCACCTCATTGCGTCGCAGGAGCAGAATCGTGAAAGGTGGATCATAGAACAAAGTTCCGGGCTCCTCTGCTGCCCGTCCCGACGAGTTTTCGAGTGCCGCAAGCAACTCGCGCCTCTTTGAAGCGACCATCGCCCCGGTGCCGCGTCCGGAGAAGGTGATCGCGGCAATCGTCTCCTGCGGCAACCTGACGGCCGTAACGCGTGAGTCATTGGGTACGGGCGCATTCTCATGCGTGATGATCTTTGGCAGAAAGAAGCGCTGAGTTAGCGACCGGGTCCGCTTGGAGCAGTGCTGACTGGGCCCGTCATGGCGATCCCTGAGACGGCCCGCGTCTCGACAGGCGCCGTCATCGCGAGATCGCGGCCTGTGACACTGGTTGCCACTGGAGCCGTCATGGTGATGGCAGCCCTATCGCGATTCTGACCGAAGATGTCGCCGGCGAGAATGCGGAAGGCCCCGTTGCGGGCCTTGTCCTCGCTTCCGGCCGCAGCGGTCGTTTCAGCTACAAGGCGTGGTGCGTAACGGCGAATCTCAACCGTCCCGGACCCGCTCGACAATCTCGTACTCTGGCTGCTCATAGAGGGAGCGGATGCCGAACACCGCCAACGCGCTTTCCAGTGCCAGCTTGGGATACTTGGGCATGGCGATCCTCCAGAGAGGCGAACGCCTGCGATATGGACACCTCAGCCCGGACAGGGAAGACGGCCCCGCGAGCATGTACTGGCGATCTGTGCCAACCATAGTTTGGGCTATGCGTTCGATGTCAAAGGAGAGTTGCTCAGAAGGGGGTGGTGGTGGAAGCGTACTCAATCAGGATCTGATGGAGCCGCGGCCTGATCTGCGTTCACGTATTTCGTCCGATCGCAACCATTCCGATCAATGCTTCGGTGGACGCTGCCTTGCCGAGAGGGTGCTTGCTTTGACTGTGGCCGCGATGGTCGCAGGTGAGAACCCAACATAAACCGGCCAGCTCGGGGACGACAGGCCGCCAGTCCTTCAAGCCTCGAGGCCGGTGGTACCACTCACTTGGTGGGTGAGCTCAAGCCCCTTTGAGCTCACCGTCGTCCTTTCGACAGTGTCGGGCCAGAGCCCGATAATCCCGACTTCTGAGCGACGACTGGCACACCCTCACCCTGCACGACTATTGAAGCGGCTCTGCCGAAGCCTTTGGTCTCTCGACTACGTGGGGCTTTAGAAAGCCCAGCGCTGCGCCTTCGTGATGAGAAAGTCCCGGAAGGCCTGAACCCGCGCGACCGAGCGCATCGCTTCCGGGTATACCAGATAGCTGTCGAGTGTGGGCATTTTGACCTCCTCCAGCACCCGTCTGACCTTCGGGTTGTCGTGCATCGTATAATCCGGCGCCATGCCGATCCCGGCTCCTGTCTCGATGGCGTGCCGAAGAGCCAGACTGTCGTTGACCACAAACCGGCTTGGGCGCGGGTTCTTGGGATTTCGGCCCAGGTTCGGCAGCCGATGCAGGTCCAAGATAAAGGCAGGCTGGTTGCCGCCCAGGCAGACGATGCGGTGACGATCGAGATCCTCCGTGCTCCTGGGCTCGCCGAAGCGATCCAGATACGCATGCGACGCATAGGCATGATAGTGGATGGTGAACAGGCGCCGCTGGATCAGCTCCGGCTGGATCGGGCGCCGCAGCCGGATCGCAAGGTCTGCCTCCCGCATCACAAGATCCAGCTCATCGTTGCTCAGGATCAGCTGCACGTTGACCTCAGGGCAAAGGTCGAGGAACTCTGCGATGCGGTTGGTAAGCCAGAAGCCGCCGATCCCAACCGTCGCCGTGACCTTGAGATCGCCAGCGGGCCGCTCACTGGTTTCGGTAAAACGCTGGCGGGTTGCCTCCAGGGAGTGGCGCATCTCGTTTGCGGCTCGGAACAGCATGTCGCCGTGTTCCGTCAGGATGAGGCCGCGGGAGTGGCGCTGGAACAGCAAAACATTCAGATCCTGCTCCAAGGCACTGATGTGCCGGCTCACCGAGGATTGGTTGAGCCCGAGCCTTTCGCCGGCCCTGGTAAAGCTCCCGGCCTCGGCCACCGCATAGAAGAGCTTGATCTTGTCCCAGTCCACGGCGATCCCTCACGATGACAGCTGAACACGGGAATGGAAGAGGCGGTATCAACATTGGAAGCATGATGCTGCAATGCAATATTTTTGTGTCGCAGTGCAGTATAAACAAGCCACAGATGGCCGCATGGTGCAGGGTTCGGCTGCGCATCCTGACGCAGGTCGCTCGAAGACCAGACGAGATCTCAGTTCAGCAGCGGCGCTGAACAGAGCAGCAGTGGAATCACCCCTGGGCCCTCTGTCGTTTACGGGTGCGATAGCCACTTGGGCAGAGCTCAGGGACAAGTCGGGTCAGCCGATCTTCAAGAAGCAAACGGTTTGCTACTCGTTAGACCGGCCTCCAACCGGAATGCCCCAAGGCTGTGGACCTGATGCTGTGCTGCGGAACGTATCTAGCCGCAGGAGTTCATGTGCCACCTGCATCATCCCACGTGGGCAGCATCCAAATCACGAGGTCGAGGTGTCCCTGATGCGTCGCAACAGCTTTGGGCGATAACAAACATTTGCTGGGTTATAATCCTGTCATTCGCGTGGCGTACCAGTTCCCGCATCAGCCAGCGGTGGAGGAAGCCGTGGAATGTCTCAACGAACCAAGCCTGAACGAGTTGCTCGGAGAACCAATCGTGCGGCAGCGCATGGCCCGCGACGGAACGTCGGAGCGTCAGGTGCGGGCCATCGCCCTTCGGGCGCGGCGCCGCATTGAGCACCAGCGCAAACGGGCTGCGGCCGATTACTCTTTGGCTTTCTCGCACTGCCGGCCGCGCTGAAGGGTAGAGAGCTTTCCATTTGACGGCATCGCCAGTCTCGGGCCCATCCAAGATCGCTCCGCCGTATTCACCATTACGGTGATTATGGACGATCGCAGTCGCAGGGGGCGGAACTGTGCCGCAGGAGCGGCTCAGCAATCCGATTGGAAGCTGTGTTTGCCGCCTTGATTTCTCGTACAGGGTCTCCAACCGCACGATCATGGGTTCTTGGCCCGCTTCCTCGACAATCTCGACCGTCAGCGCCTCCTGCCGGTGGGTACGGGGCAGGTAGGCCCGAAAATGCTTGGATATGCTGTGAGCCTGGCGACGGGCCGCTTCCAGGTCGGGGAGATGGTGGATCGAACTCCGGCGCAAAGCAGACGCCACTGGATGCGTCGCAGACGTAGCGCGGCATGGTCTTTCCCTCGGGCCGAGGCTGTTCTGCGGCCATTCCCGAGGTTTCGCCATCACCCAGGTTCGTCTTGGGGCTCCACTCTGAGCCTCATCTCTGTGCCAGCCGCTTGTAGAAGGCTGGATGAGAACCCGCCGGCGATGCATCAGCTCGCCAAGTGATCTAGCATCCCTTCGGCACGACGAAGGTGAGGGCGGGAGCAACCCCGCAGCGCAAGGAGCCGAGAGCTTTATCCGATCCACAATCAGCGCAGTTTTGCCGCCGACGGGCCGGTGGCTTGCCGGGACCGATATTATCGCCTTCTGCCACCACAATTTTCCATAGCCAAGGTCTGGTGCCGACCTGCGACGCATGTGAGCATCCTTGCTTTCATGGTTGAGCGCCTTCGAGCTTTCGTCCAGCGGTGGATCCTCTTCGTCAGGAGCCTTGCGGGTTAAGGGAGGCGAGAAAAGCCTCGACCGACGGCAGCCCGCCGGGCGCCAGCAGCGTGGTGTGGCCAGCACCCTCGACTCTCACGAAGCGCTTCGGCGCGGCCGCCGCCTGGTAGAGCGCCTCGCCATACCGAATCGGGATGTCCTGGTCCGCGCTGCCATGCAGCACGAGGAGAGGCACCTTGATCTGGCCGACGATGTCGATGGAGCGGTACTGGTCCCGCATGAGCCAGCGCACCGGGACGAACGGGTACCGGTCCGCGGCAATCGCAGCCGCCGTCGTGTAGGGGGCGTCAAGGATGAGACCGGCGGCCCGGATCTCGGTCGCCAGCCGCACCGCGACCCCGCTGCCGAGGGACTCCCCGAAGAGAACGATGCGGGAGGGCGGGACCTGGCTCGTGAGCCAGGCATAGGCCGTGCGGGCGTCCGTGTGCAGGCCCGCTTCGTGGGGCCGGCCTGTCGAGCCCCAGAAGCCCCGATACGCCACCATCAGGATCCCGTGACCTGTGGCGCCCAGGAGCTTCGCCCGCGCGCGACGGGTGTTGGAGGGATCGTCGTTGCCGGGAAGGTAGAGGATGGCCATCTTGCCCGCTTCGGGTGCTTTCCACCAGACGACCAGGCGCTCCCCGTCCGGCGTGCCGAGGCGCAGCGTCTCGAAGCCTGCCACATCCGCCGTGACGCTTGCGACCGGCTGGCCGGCCGCGGGATAGAGCAGCCGGTCCTGCGCGAGGTAGAGGGTCCCGACGAGACCGGCATAGAGCGCTGCCAGCGCGAGAGCGCCCCGGACAAGGACCCGGCCAGGCCGCATGGCGCCTAGCGGGCGGGCTCAGAAGCGCTCAGCTCGGCGAGCCTGACGCTCGTGCGCCGCACTACTTCGCCCGCCTCGTTGCGGAGCGACAGTGCCACCACGCCCTCCCACCAATCGACATCCACCGTGCCGAAGTTCGCCGCGCCGTAGACGGCGCCCAGGCGGTTCGGGCCTGCCTCGCGGTTGCCGGGGAAGACCTGGTTGAGGCCGCTCGAGGTGATCTCGACAAGCGGGTAAGGGGTGCCGTTCGTCTCTCGGTAGAGCCCTCCGATATGCCGGTCGCCCGAGATGAACACCACACCGTTCGCACCGGTCTCGCGCACGAGATCGTAGAGGCGCTGGCGCTCGCGCGGGAAGTTGCCCCAGCGCTCCCAACCATGGCCCTCCGCCACGACTTGAATGGATGACACGATGAGGCGCAGATCCGCTGGCTCCCGGAGACGGTCGGCAAGCCATTGCCACTGCTCGGCGCCGAGCATGGTCTTGGCGGGATCGTCATCCGGCACGTAGCGTTCGCGGCCTGGGGCGTTGCGCTCGTCGGTGGGCTTCAAGGGAGAGCGGAAGAAGCGGGTGTCGAGCAGGATCACCTGCACCCGCTGGCCCTCCGGCCCGAAGGTCTGGGCATGATGGACGCCATCGCGGTTGTGACGCGGATCCGCCAGAGGCACATCCCAGAACTGGAGAAAGAGCCGCTGGGCCTCGCGCCGGCTAGCGAAGTCGGCTCCTGCATCATTCTTACCGTAGTCGTGATCGTCCCAGGTCGCCAGAGAGGGAATGGCGGTCCGCACGCGCATGAGGCCGGGCAGCTTTGACGCCTGGCTGTAGGACGCCTGCAGGCTGTCGATGAGGTCTTCGTCCGGCACATTCCGGCCATTGCGCACATCGCCGTAGACGTTGTCGCCCGCAAACAGAAAAAGCTCCGGCCGATAGGCCATGACCGCGTCCCAGATCGGCTGCGGCTTCTCCTCATCGGCACACGAGCCAAAGGCAATCCGGGTCAAGGGAGCTGGCGCGCCCTGCGCCCAGAGTTGCCCCGGCAGCAGCACTGCAAGCAGGATTGTCAGGATGAGAAGCGGCATCAATGCTCTCCTGTCATGTTCGAGTGCGCGCGTCCCAACCTACCCGGCGACAGGAACTCTTCAGAGGCAGCCTGTCACAAGTAGCAGTAGGATCATCACGCGAAGGAGACCGAAGCTGATCCTCGGTCGAGCGTCCCAGCCTCGGTTCTATCGCCAAGCTGGGAGAGCTGCCGTGACCAGCAGAGCGGGGGCCATCAGAAGCAAGATCCCAATGCTCATGGCGGGTATCCTGATGATGGAACCGCGACAAGCCTTGGCTGACCCGAGTGGACTTTAGGTTCGGTGCCATGACATCCACATGACGGCCCGGCTACGTGTGCCTGGTCGCAGGAGTGGGAGGGTGCAGGACGAAGAGGCGCGGCTTGGGCTCAGACACGACGCCTCTCAAGAGCCATCGATTGTTGGCGGCACACGAGGGTAGCGCTCAGCTGAGGCTGCCAAGAACACCATGGCTCAAGGGCCGGGCATACAGGAAGAGACCGCTGCCAACCCACCTGGGATGTCACTATGTCAGCACCTGACAAGCAGCCAGGCTGATGCAGCCGATCCCCACCAGGAAGAGCGGGAACCATCGCGGGCATGACATGAGGTGATCGTCGGATTCCATTGTGCGCGTTTGGTCGCTTATATCATCGAGGATGCGGGCTGCCGACAACAGTGCATCCGTGCGGCCCACCGTTGCGCCCGCAGCGGGAGCCTTAGACTCGCTCTATGACAACGCGAGGATTTCCTGGAGGCCGGCATCGCGATTTGACGCCGCCGTCATGCCAGCCGTGACAGCGGTACTCGATCTGGACGACCGAGAGCATCACTGGCCTAGCGGGTTCAGTAGACATCATGAAAGGGTACGAACGCTCTGAACGGTTCTGTCGTGAATTTTCGGTGAAGACAGGCAGAAGGCTAGTTCATCTGCTAGTCTTACGCAGCCAGGATGTCGAACTGCTCGGCGAGCGATACCTGGGAACTGCAGGCAGACCTCCAGCTGTTCCGGTTCCTCAGCACCGAGCTGAAAGCCTCGCTTGTGTGCCTGGGCATAGCCGATGCAAGAGAAGCCATTGCGGGCGATACCCAGCTCGGCGCCGCCCCGACCAGCTGGCGCTTTCCCGCTGGAGAGCCGACGAAGAGTTCCAAGCCCTCGTGACTGCCGTCTTGCGGAGCATACCGCTTCGACGCCCCTCGTCTCTGTCCGCCTACAGCTTACGGCACCGCGCCCGCGTCACGGGTGGAATGACGGCCCGGGTCTTCTCCACATTGAACGAGCTCGCCATTGAGGCTATTCGGATCGGTGCAGAGCGGATTACCGATGAGGCCGTTGAGGCCTAGCGGCCGGCTGTCGACAAGGCGGCTGGTTTCTCGTGACGGTTTGCACGTCATGTGAGACTGACAACCTCCTCAGTCTCACATGACGTGCATAAATTGCCGTCCAAATCGCCCAGTCCCGTCATGAAGTGCAGATCGAGAATTGGGCCGAGGTCTGCGCAGGCTAATGGTTGTGTAGGGCAACTCCCTGCTTACGATGGAAGCCATCGCTCATGTTGGGGCAGCCTCCACCACCTTTTGGCGTATCCGCGAGAAGGCGTATGTTGCAAAACAGAACGGGTTGGTCCCCTTGTCGGCGTATAGCCGATTGCGCTTCTTCAGACATCATCCCTTCGTGCTAGGAACTCCATCCTGAAATCATGAGGGTTAGGCAATGTTCGGAAAGGCTGCTGAGAAAGCTCAAAAGGTGAAGAATCCGTGCTCGCCCCAAAAACCGTCGGAGGAGCAGCCCGTCAGGAACGAAAGCGACTTGGCCGTCAGTCTGAACGGCGAGGCCACCGCGATAGGCGAGAATACATCGGTGGAAGTGAGCCTGTTCGGCCGGGCGTACGACAGGGGGGCCGTTCAGGTTGCCTTCGGTACCGCATGGCTTGCCGCCGTATCGGTGTCATCAGCAGGGCAGCCGGCCTACGCTGCAACCAACGGCTTCGTCGCGTTCGCTGAGGCGGATTGTTTGTACACCTCGGCCCAAAAACAGTCCGGAGGGGGCGACCATCGGGACGGGGCGTGGTCGGCCGAATGGTCGCAGACGGACTATGTCGCCCTGAACATCGTGGGCTGGGACGTCCAGCTCGAGTCCGTCGACCACCACCGCGAAGTGAGCCTCGGGGCGGGGCAGCAGGTTCCGTCCGTCGCTGGCAACGTGGCGAGCTACCACATCGACGCAAAGGCCTACGGCGACAATTCCTTCGTGCACGCCGATACCATGTCCCTGGCGATTGATGGTTTCTCGTCCAGCACGTCCTCCGCCACGGTTGGTGTCGGCAGCGACCATGCCAGAGAGAAGCCCATCCTTCGTGGATCCGGCAACGACATGATCCTTACCTCCGACGTCGACACGTTCGTCAGTGCGGGGGCGGGGAATGATTGGGTGGCGGCCGGTGCGGGCGACGACTGGATCCTCGCAGGGGCGGGAAACGACCTGATCTTCACGGGGATCGGGAACAACACGATCCTCGCCGGGACCGGCAACGATGCCGTCGCAGGCGGGACCGGCGACGATTGGGTCTTCGGCGGGGACGGCAAGGACATGATCGCCGTCGGATCCGGCAACAACATCGTCAATGGCGGGGACGGGAACGACACGATCATTGCGGGCAGCGGGGACGATGCGATCATCGATGGCATGGGGAACGACGTGATCTCGGCCGGAGATGGCCGGAATCTCATCCGGCTGGGCCTTGGAGGCACGGCCAGCGATGGCAACGACACGATCGCGACGGGGCGCGGGTTGGACCTGTTCTTCATCGACGGGTGCTTCGGGCGTGATACGATCTGGGGCTTCGCCTCGGGCCAGGGGGATCGTCTGGTGGTCCAGGACGATTACGACGCCTCCGCGTCGATCGCGAGGTCCAGGGCGGACCCACTGGACCTGGTCATCACCTTCGGCAGCGGCCGGACCGCGTCAGTCCTGACACTGGACAACTTCTTCCTTTCCAATCCCCGATACGCCGCCCCCTTCGCGAGGGCCTCGTTGACCGAGGCGCAGACGGCGGCGATTCGGCGGAACATCTTCCTCGACGGGACGGGCGACCAGGGGGGCCAGGCGGCGGAGGAGTACTTCGCGATCGGCGACTACCTGGGACTCCTGAGCTGAGCGATCCGAAGGCAGGATTGCTGCCAACGCGGCGAGGCCACGAGTCCTTTCACGGAGGGATGCCGACATCGGGGTGGCTCCGAATTTGGGGACTGCCATCGCGGGCAGCTGGGCCCTCGCCCCCGGGATCCTGCTCCGCCGGAAGGCGTATGCCGGACACGGCTGGCGGTTTTGCCCTAAGCGCTTGCGCTGAACGGCTGCAATACTTGCGGCGTATGGCGCGGGATCGGCGGCCCTCTACGCCTCCCGGCGGACGGCCGCAGCCCGAAATCCCATACGACTTCTTCAACGTTGCCTTGGTGCAAGGCGACATTAGAGAAGGGAGAACCTATCCAGGATGCCGATATCCATTTGGAATAACCCGGCGACAAGTCCGCGGAGCGCAAGGAGGCAGACAATGGAAGCTCCCGAACCCAATGACACCCAAGGTTCGGCAGTTGCAGTCGTCGATTCGCTGAGTCTCAGGCGAGCCGGCCTGATGGCGTTTCTCGCGCCGTGGGCAGGGCCGCTCGGATGGTCCCTCCAGCCCATGGATGGCAATGACCTGGCGCAGGCCACCCCGTGCCGGATGTTCATCCTAAACCTCGGGTCGCGGCCGCTTTCCGATCCCAACCATGTCCGATGGATCGCGGGCCTTCGGGAACGGTCCCCGCAAGTGCCTTTCGTCATCCTTTCGGAGCTGGACGATTCGGAAGAGATGCTCAGCGCGTTCACGGCGGGCGCAAGCGGGTTCATCCCCACGAGCACAAGTCCCGAGCTGGTCTTCCATACCCTCACTTTCGTCGCGTACGGCGGCACTTTCTTTCCTCGCTCCGTCCTCCTGTCCTTCGGACAAGGAACGGGAAGGAACGCGGGGAGCGGGTTCGTCCTCGCGCCGCGCCGGCCGACGACGCTGACCTGAGGGCTTGCATCCGTGCGAGACGCATGCCGAGGCCGGGGTGGCGCCCGTCCTCCCTGTGCGACAGGAACAACCGAAGTAATAAACTGTAAATGGATCCTCCAGGGGAAGGATTAGACGGCCACGAAAGCAGGTCGAAAATATTAGGCGGCCAAGCAACGCTTATATCGATAGTTTAGACGGCCATGGAATACTCAAATGTGCAATGACCGTCCGTGCATACACTCTCGACGTATGACATACCCACAATGGCTTCTTGTAGCTAAGCTTATAGCGGTATAGAACGCTGCTCACCACTCGACGCAAAGCACTTCACGCACATAAGCGACTACGACAGCCGAACGGCTATCCTCACTCGCCCTCGGCTGATTCACGAACAGGTCAACCAAAAGGGATGGGTATGCCGAACCAGATTCTCAGTTTTCCTGAACGAGGGGAATGCGACGTCGCCCTGATCGATGACATGGAGATGCGCCGTGCCGGACTGGCCTGTCTCCTGAGCGATTGGATCAAGGCCAACTCCATTGCCCTTTCGGCCTTTGCCTCGCCTGCGGCTTTCACCGAAGCCGCAGGCGGCGCGCGTTGCCGGATAGTGATCATGAGCATCGGCGGAACCCGTGTCGATGATCCCGAGGTGCTCGCCGGGATCGAGCAGATCCGGTCATCGGCGCCCCAGGCCAGCCTTGTCATCCTTTCGGACCACAAGGACCCGGGGCAGATCGTGGCCGCATTCCATTCGGGAGCGCAGGGATACATGTCCATGGGGACGGAGCCCGGCGTCGTGCTCAGGATACTGGACTTCATCATGTGCGGCGGCTCCTTCTTTCCGCCGCACGCCCTGGCGGACCTGTCCCAAGCCTCCGCCTCCGGCATCGGCGCGGGCAGGTCGGGAACGCGTTCCAACGGGGCGATCGTCGTCCCGGGGGGACTGACCTCGAGGCAGAGGGAAGTCTTGGACTGCCTCCGTCTCGGGAGGTCGAACAAACAGATCGCCCGCGATCTGGACATGCAGGAGGCGACGGTCAAGGTGCACATCCGCCAGATCATGCGCAAGCTCGGCGTTGCAAACCGCACCCAGGCGGCCCTCGAAGCGGCCCGGTTGTTCGATGCGGCACAGGCGCAATGCCAAACCGCTGCCGAGGCGGAACAGGAACCCTCGGCCGACGTGGGGGCGCTGCCCTTGCTGGCAAAGTCGGCCTAGGGAACTCATGTCATGGGCGGATTTCCGGATGTACGCTCGTCCTGAAACGACGTTCGACCACGGGACCGCTTCGGACCTGATCCGCAGTCGTCGGGTCCGAGAGCGGCAGGTCGGCTGACGCAACGATGGAGATCGGCGTGCACATCCTGGAATGGATTCTGAAGACGGGGCAGGCCCTCCCGGGAATGCTTTTCACGCTGCCGATGCCAGTCCTTCTCGGCATCCTAGCCATCCCGTTGCTCGTGGCGACGTTCTCACGCTCGGGTGTGGGGGTTGTCGGCACTGGCATTCTCACCGTCGCGACCTTCGTGCTGTTGGCGCAGGAGACAGGGCAAGGGGACGGTTCCGGACTCGCGCTCATCGCCTATGCCGGGGCGCTCATCGTGGCCTTGAACGGCTTCGAGGCGACGGACAGGAGGAGGAACCTCGCTGCCCAGATCGAGGAAATCGAGCAGATCCGGAAGGACACGCGGGCATTCCTCGATGCCCTGGACCGTCGCGCGCAGGTCGTGGACAGTGTCGCCATAAAGGGTGCCGAAATGACGGTATCGGGAGAGGGAGCAGGCGACGACACCCGACAGGCGACCTGATCCGTCGACCGGTCCTCTCGGAGACGGTGGCGAGGGCAGCGGTAGGGATTGACGGACAGCACGCCAGGACGGCTTCCTTCAGCGAGCCGCTGGGCGTTCAACGGCGAATGCGGTGACAATGCTCCCGCAGAGCGCAGCGAATGACGGGGCGATCATGCCTGCGCAAGCTCCGAGGGGCATGTGTCGTGACCTGGCCGTTTTGTGGGACTTGGCCCGTGGCCCCACGGCAATCGGCAACGCGCGCCTCAATCGGCGATGACGATGGAACCCAGCGTCACGCTCGACATCTGGTCCTCGACCGCGAGCGAGAACAGGTCGACCTCGATGATGCCGTTGTCGGCGATGACGTCCATGTCGACGTCATACAAGGCCACGTTCCCGTCGAACGGAATGATCCCGTCGCCGCATCTGCATGGATCATCGTAGGCGGGTGCGGTGACCAGGGGCTTCGCCTCGGTCTCGACCGGAACCCCATCCTCGGTGAATTCCACGGTGGGTGAGGGCACGGCAATGCCGGATTCGTCGATGATCAGTGCGTACAGATGGTCGATCGACGAGGAGCTTGCGGTGCCGCCGCCGACGTCCTGATCGACGATGGAGGAATCGTAGCTCAGGCTGAACGACCGATCCGCTCCGCCGATCAGTTCGATCGAACCCGTGGCCGACGCGTAGGACTGGCCGCTCGATGCGGCGGCCGCTTCCGTCTTCAGTGACACGTTGGCTGACGTCGCGACCGGGCCGGCGCTCACGGTGGCCTCGGCGGACACGGAGGCGAACGTGTCCTCCCCGACCGCCGTTGCATCGGCGTACAGCACGGCGCCGATTGCGTCCGTACTCCCTTCCACCGGACCCGTCGATATGGTTGCGGAGACATCGTAGGTGTCGACCAGCGTCGTGCCGTCTCCGGTCCCGCCGTCCGTTTCGGTCGTGATTACGCTGGCACTCAGGTTAAAGCCTCGATTGATCGCCATGTCTGTCAACCTTCGGGTGCGTGCTTCGGGTGCGTGATTGCAAGAACTTAACAGCCCGGGGAACGGGAGCGCGTGCGCATAAGCGGTGCACGGATGCAAAGAGGTTGATGCGGGGCCATCGGGCTAAGGCCTACGCCCATCGGCGGTCGGCGTGGCCGGGCCACGGCATATCTGGATGTAGCCCTTGGATGAGCGGTACCGAAGGGCGTAGCCGGGGCAGGGGCTTACGCTCGAATCCTTGGCGGAGGCCGTTTCTACCGCAATGGGCGTTTAGTCCTTGTGCGCCTTTGCGATCCGAATTCCCGCCGATCTACTTTGCGGGCGTTGGATGGATCCAACACAACATCTGGAGAATATCATGAGCTGGTGGAACAACAACGACGAGTTCGAGTTCGAGATCGATTTCGAGAAGGAGTTCGAGGCCGAGATCGAAGTCGAGTTCGAGACAGAAGTCGAATACGACAGCGAAACCTACGTTGGGTCGGAAATCGACGTCTGCGTCGACATCGATGGCAACCAGGTGAACTTCAACCTCGACGCCCAGGCCATCGGCGACGACGGTTTGGTGGACGCGACCGTGGTCGCCATCGCCACCGACGACTACGCGAGCCTCACGATCTCCGGCGTCGTAGCTGTGGCCTAACACTGCTTCGGGCCGGCCGACAGGTCGTCCGATCGGGGTCCCGGGAGCGAATCCCGGGGCCTTTTCGTTTCGGCGAAGCGCCACGACCTGCCTCTTTCAGGATTGATGCAATCCCAGTCCTGGACCCGCGCGTCCCGGGGCATGGAAGGATTCGAATGGCGACACGGTGGCACGCCGGGAACGGGTGGCATGCACCTTTCGGCGGATGGGGCGTAGGGCGTAGCCGGAAGCATGTACGCCAGAAGATGGCTAATCTCATATCGCTGTAGCCGGTAGGGATGGCCGACTCCTAGGATGCCCGCGAAGTTTCTTGCGCGGGACGCCAAGGCAATAAGGGATACGGGTGATGGCAAAGAACGTCAGATTCGGGAACAGGTCCTCGGGGACGACGACCAATGATGCATCGGGGAGCCGGAACCCGGTTGCCGATGAATCCCTGGTCGTGCAGGCCGCCCCGTCCGCGCGTCTGTCTTCGTCCCTCGCGGCGCAGATCGCAAGCGAGCCGACCTACCAGGACGTGGTCCTGAACGATGCCGCCAACACCCATCAGGTCACGACGAACGGTTCGTTCAGGGTGAGGGGGAACGGCGGCAACGACACCATCACGGTCGCGGCCGGCACCGCGGGTTCCGATTTCCTGGATGGTGGGCTCGGCAATGATCGCGTCACGGCGGCGGGAACGGACGACATCCTCGACGGCGGCGCCGGGGCCGACACGTTGAACGGCGGCGCCGGCAACGACACCCTCATCGGCGGGGCGGGAGCGGACTCGATCGTCGGCGGTGACGGGATCGACACGGCGGACTACTCCGCGTCGGCCGCGGCGGTGTTCATCACGCTCCCGACCAACCCGAGCATGACGGCGCGTGGCAGCGGCGGCGACGCGGCCGGGGACGTCCTCTCCGGCATCGAGAACGTCACGGGTTCGGGAAGCAACGACACCCTGACCGGCAACAGGCTGGACAACCGCCTCGTCGGCGGGCTGGGCAACGACGTCGTGCGCGGCATGGACGGGAACGACGAACTGTACGGCGACGGGACCGGAGTGGATTCGCCCGTCGGCGGCAACGACATCGTCGACGGCGGCAACGGCGACGACACGCTCCACGGCGGGGGCGGGGACGACACCCTTCTCGGCAGCTTCGGGGACGATCGGCTCCATGGCGGAGCCGGGGACGACTTGCTCAACGGCGCGAACGAGAACGACCTGCTCGATGGCGGCACCGGGAACGACCAGCTCTTCGGCGGCACCGGCCACGACACGCTGATCGGCGGCGAGGGCCATGACACCCTCAACGGTGCCGGGGGCAACGACAGCCTCGACGGCGGCGAGGGAACCGATGACCTCAACAGCGGCGACGGCGACGACACCGCGATCGGCGGGGCCGGCAACGACACGATTGCCGCCGGATCGGGCAATGACAGCGTGGACGGCGGCGACGGGGACGACATCCTGGACGGCGGTTCGGGTGCCGACACCCTCAACGGCGGCGCCGGAATCGACACGGCCGACTATTCGGCAGGCGGGGCCGTCGGGATCGACCTGACGAGCGGGACCACGTCTGGGGCAGCGGCCGGCGACGTGCTGAGCGGCATCGAGAACCTGATCGGGAGTGCCGGTGCCGACATCCTGGTCGGAGACTCCAATGCCAACCTCCTCACCGGACGGGCCGGGGCGGACCAACTGATCGGCCAAGGCGGCCTGGACACCGCGGACTACTTGCGATCCGAGGCGGCCGTGATGATCCAGTTGAACGGCACGGCGGCGGATCCGACCGCCGTCGGGACCGGCCACGGAGGGGACGCGGAAGGGGATCGGTTGCAGCTCATCGAGCGCGTGGTGGGGTCCGCCTTCGCGGATACCCTGCTCGGCAGCGAACTCAACGACACCCTCGTCGGCGGCGCGGGGGCGGACGTCATCAACGGCAACGGCGGGCGCGACACGGCGGAGTATTCCACCTCGTCAGAGGGCGTCGATGTCACCCTGGATGCCGCCGGAACGACCGTCGGCATCGGCGGGGATGCGGAGGGGGACCAGGTGACCGGGATCGAGAGCCTGATCGGGTCGGACCACCACGACACGCTGGGCGGCAGCACTGCCGCAAACCGACTGGACGGCGGCAAGGGCGACGACCTCCTGATCGGAAGCCTCGGCGGGGATACCTTGATCGGCGGTGAGGGTATCGACACGGCCGACTACTCCGGATTCGGAAGCGGTATCAACGTGCTTTCGGCGGGACCGGCGACGTTGGCGAGGGTGGGGCCTGGCAACGTCGTGATCGACATCCTCAGCGGGGTCGATCACGTGATCGGTACGGCCTTCGGCGACCTCCTGTCCGGGACGGAAGCCGCTAACCGACTTGATGGTGGAGGCGGCAACGACCTGCTCCATGGCGGCGGCGGGGCGGATTCCCTCGACGGCGGGGACGGGGTTGATACCGCGAGCTATGCCCAGTCCGGGGCTGGGGTTACCGTCGACCTGAGCCTCGCGGGGCCACAGGTCAGCGGCGGGGATGCCGCGGGTGACATGCTCAGCACGATCGAGAGCCTGATCGGGTCGGTCTACAACGACCTTCTCATCGGAAACGCAGGCGACAATCGACTCGAGGGTGGAGATGGCAACGACATCCTGGTGGGCGGTGCGGGTGCCGACACCCTGGTCGGAGGCAACAACATTGACACGGTCGACTACTCGACATCCACAGCCGCCGTCGACGTCCGACTCACGAGCAACATGAACCAAGGCGTCGGAGTACGGGCATCCGGCGGGGATGCCGCGAACGATTTCATCTCGAACACGATCGAGAACGTCATCGGATCCGCCCATGCGGATACGCTGCATGGCAACCATCTTGGCAACAGGCTCGTCAGCGGGGCCGGCAACGACGTTATGCGGGGCGGCGGCGGGTCGGACCTTCTCGTCGCGAACGGTCAAACGACTGGTACCGGACTCAGGTCTCTGCACGGGGATGGGATCGACGGCAACGGAACTCCAGCCATGGACACGTTCGCGATTCTTGCTGGCACTAGCTACATCGTCGACTACCAGCAGGGCGAGAACATCGTGGTGGATGCCGCTTTCAGTGCTGGGCTTGCCTCAGTCAGCGGAGTTTACGCGCTCAGGCTGTCGGGACCGGACTTTGTCGCCTTGGTCAACCTGGGCATCGCCGTCAGCCAAGCCAACCAGGCGAGCGCCTCGGCATATGCGAACTTCATCCTGAACAACGATGTCTTCGTCGATCCGGACTTCATCGCCTGAGGCCAAAGCGGAATGGTTCTGGAGACGACCACATGGCGATGAAACGACCTGCAGCGCAGCGTCGCCGCGCGACCGACCTACAGCAGGCGCTCGCCGCCTGCCGATCCACTGTGTGGGTATTGGCGGGCTTCAGCCTCGTCATCAACCTGCTCATGCTGACGTCCCCGCTCTACATGATCCAGGTCTACGACCGGGTGCTGACGTCGGGCAAGCTCGAGACGCTGGCCATGATCACCATGCTCGCGGCGGCTTCCCTGATGCTGCTCGCCACCATCGACACGCTGCGGTCGAGCGTGACGTCACGGATGAGCATCTGGTTCAACGACCGCCTGGGTCCAGTGGTCCTCGAGAACGGCGTCCGCGCCAAGCTGCTCGGCGACGGGTCGGGCGGGCAGGGACTGCGCGACGTCTCCCAGATCCAGGCCTTCATCGCGTCGCAGGGACTGACGGTTTTCTTCGATGCCCCGTGGACGCCCGTCTTCCTGCTCGTCATATGGGCCCTGCACCCGATGCTCGGGATCATGGCGGCAGCTTCGGCCGTGGTTCTCCTGGCCCTGAGCATCGCCAACGAGTACGTCACCCGGAAGCCGAACCTCACCAGCAACACGGCGCAGATCGTGGCATCGCAGCAGGCCGAGGCGGCGATCCGCAATGCCGAGGTCGTGCGCGCCATGGGCATGCTGCCGATGCTCACGGAGCGCTGGCGCAAGAACAACCAGGCGGCGTTGACGGCGACCCTGCGGGCCTCCGAGCGGGGCGGCATCCTGCTCGGGATGACGAAGTTCGTTCGGTACTTCGTGCAGACGGCCATCCTCGGCCTTGGTGCCATGCTGGTCCTGAAGAACGAGATCTCGGGCGGTGCGATGATCGCCTCGTCGATCCTGCTCTCGCGCGCCCTGGCCCCGGTGGAGCTCGCGATGACCTCGTGGCGCCACTTCGGCAGCGCGCGCATCTCCTACGGCCGCCTCAAGGCGCGGTTGCAGGCGCTGCCGCCCGAGACCGAGCGTATCCGCCTGCCGACCCCGATCGGGCACCTGAGCGTCGACCACGTCAGCTACAGCGCCGGCAACGCGAGGGCCCCGGTCTTGCAAGGCGTCTCGTTCAGCGCCAAGCCCGGCGAGGCGATCGCCGTGATCGGTCCCTCGGCCAGCGGCAAGAGCACGTTGTGCCGCCTGCTCGTCGGGATCACCCCGCCGAGCGCGGGCAAGATCCGCCTCGACGGCTCCGAACTCGGGCACTGGGACGCGGACCAGCTCGGCCAGCACATCGGCTACCTGCCGCAGGACGTCGAGCTGTTCGCCGGGACGGTGGCGGAGAACATCGCGCGCTTCGATCCTGAGGCCGATGATGCGGCAATCATCGCCGCCACGACCCTGGCCCATGCCCACGAGCTGATCCAGCAGCTTCCCGATGGCTACAAGACGCAGATCGGCGATGGTGGCGCGCGGCTCTCGGGCGGGCAGCGCCAGCGCATCGGGCTCGCCCGCGCCATCTACGGCAATCCGCGGCTGATCATCCTCGATGAGCCGAACGCGAACCTCGACCAGGCTGGCGAATCCGCGCTCGCCGGGGCCGTAAGCGAGCTGAAGGATCAGGGCGCAGCCCTGATCATCGTCGGCCATCGGCCCTCCACCCTGGCGCAGGCAACCAAGGTCCTGTTGCTGCGCGACGGAAGGGTCGAGCTCTTCGGCCCCCGCGACGAGGTGCTTCAGCGCATGCGCGGGGCCAGCACGGGCGGCAAGTCGTCGACGGTCCCGATGCACAAGCCGTCCGTCGTTGCCCGGCACGGCGGGGCTGCGGCGGCCGCGTTGCCATCGGCACCGGATGAATCTGGCCCGGTACGCAGCGATGCCTCATAGGCGGCGGCAGACGGATCGGATGGCAGAATGAGTTGTACAAGGCAGATGACGGATGAGCATAGGACAGCTTCTTGCGAACTCGGACGGACGGCAGGTCAGGTGGCTCCGGTCCACGCGCCCTGACGATGCTGCATCGTTGCGGGATAGCATCCGCCGACCGATCAGGGTCGCCTTCGCGCTAAGCCTGATCTACTTCGCGGGCTTCGGGGCCTGGGGTGCCGTCGCGCCGATCGCGGGCGGATCGGTGGCGCCGGGGGTCATCAGCCCCGACGGCAGCAGGAAGACGGTGCAGCATTTGGAAGGCGGCATCATCGGCAAGCTGCTCGTCCGCGACGGCGACGAGGTGAAGGCCGGCCGGCCGCTTCTCGTGCTCGAGAACATCCAGCCCAAGGCGACGCACGACATGCTCGCCTCGCAATTCCGGACACTCCTGGCGACCGTCCTGCGGCTGGAGGCCGAACAGGCCGGCAGCGAGACTTTCGTGATCCAGCCGGAATTCCAGGGCGAAATGAGGGACGCGAGGACGGCCCTGGTGGTTCGGGCGCAAACTGACCTGTTCCTGGCGCGCAGGGAATCCCACCTGGCACGGAAGCGCGTCTTGGCCCAGCGCATCGAGCAGCTCGAGGAGCAGATCAAGGGCTTCGAGTCCCAGGCGGGAAGCGCAGCGCGCCAGTTCGCGCTGATCGCCGAGGAACTCGAGGGCAAGGAGCAGCTCCATCGCAAGCAGATCGTCACCAAGCCCGAGATCCTGCGCTTGCAGCGCATGCAGGCCGAGATCGACGGGCGCCGCGGCGAGTACCTTGCCAGCATCGCACGCGCGAGACAGCAGATCGGTGAAACCCAGCTTGAAGCCCTGACGCTCGACGCGGAGCGGGCCGACCAGATCGCAACTCAGCTCGTCCAGGTCAGGGCGGAATTGGCCTCGGTGCGCGAGCGCCTCGCGGCCAGCGAGGACATCCTGAAGCGCACCGTGGTGACGGCACCCGTTTCGGGCACCGTGGTGCACATGCGGTTCACGACCGAGGGCGGCATCGTGCGCCAGGGAGAGGCGATCCTCGATATCGTGCCATCCGAGGATGCGTTGCTGATCGATGCGCGGGTGACCCCGACGGACATCGACATCGTGCACGAGGGACTATCGGCACAGATCCACCTGTCGGCCTTCTCAAGCCGCGGGTTGCCCCGCATCGAGGGAACCGTCCGTTCCGTGTCGGCGGATCGGATCGTCGACGAGCAAACGGGTCAGGCCCACTACCTTGCGAGGGTCGAGGTGGACCGCGAGCAGCTCCGGCGCATCGATCCGAATCTCGAGCTGGTTCCCGGCATGCCTGCCGAGGTCCTCATCGTCACCCGCGAGCGGACGATGTTCCAATACCTGTTCGAGCCATTCTTCGACGCCTTCCGCCGCAGCTTCCGAGAGGTTTGATCGGGAGCTGCGGCATGGGCACGAGGCGAGTTTCAAGTGCATGTGCCGCACGTGGGCGGCCATCCCGGCCGTGGCATCGTCGCGGGATGCGTTGAAGTTCGCTCGGTCCGGACGCGGAGTCCCTGTCGGCCCTGCTCAACTGGCACGCAGGGAGTTCCGTTCTCCAACAAGCATGTCGGAGCAAGAACCATGAGGGACCGCGATGGAGCTGGATGACCCGTTTCCGTTACACTTATTCACCACGACCGTGAGGGAGGCGATCCTGGGCGAATTCTCCGGTCGGAACCCGAGCGCCAGGGAAGTTCTCAGCATTCCTGACCATGAGTGGCTGAGGGTTCCGGGGATGGGACCGAAAACGCTGGCCAGGATATACGCAGTCATCGTCCCACGTGGCACCCGCAAGGAACATGGCGCGGAGCGATGGACGGACACCGAGCTTCGGACCAAGTTCCATCGTCTTGCCGATCAGCATGAGCATATTCAGAGGGAACTCGCGGAGATGCGGCCCGAACTGTCGATGATCGCGACAGAGCTGCGGCGGCGAGGGATTGACCTTCAGACAGATGGCCAAGAACCGAAATCCTGCACCAGAGGGTTGGGCCATGACCGGGTTCGGAGACCATGATGACGGGCCTTGTCGCAACTCTTTCTGTCCTTTCGCCAGTCTATGGGCTCGCATGTCATGAGAACGCCATCGGTAAAGCCTCAATGACGAGTTGCGACGTATGGAATGAGGTCAACTGTTGGCTCCTCGCTTGGGGGCTGAGATGCGATAGCGCGTGGATCCGCTCGTCAGGCGGAGACTGGGTGAAAACGCTGGCGGGCCACTTCTTGAAGCGATTCTATGTCTTGTCATCATTGATTGGCCGGGAAATCCCCGGTGCAGCGGATTGAAGGTGTACAAATAGTTCGTCCCGATCAGCTTGGTTTGAGTTTCCACACAGGCTCCAAGCGGCAAGCGGACCTTTTGCACGACCTCGCTCCCCCAACCAGTTTGACCCTGATGCAGAATGAGCAGCCCTCCGGCGAGTCTGCCATGGCCTCATTCAAGTCACTGCCACACATTGACCTACTGGTCGGATCGACATCCACGAGACCGCGCTATCTTGGGCTCGATCGCATCCATCTTAGCCTCGACAAGATCTGCAAGCGCGCTGGTTGGTGCGAGTGCTCGAAGGTTACTGACCGCCTCTTTGAGCTCCGCCAGAGTTGCTCCGTCCATGGGTGTTTTGCTTGCGATCTGCAACGCCTTCTCAGTGTCCATGCCCGAACCCTTTCGTGCTTGGAAGGAGGCGGAAGATGAGCCTTGGATTAGGGCAATCCTGCGCACTTCAGAGAGCCTTTTGGAGGCCAGTCATCACGGAGTGGTGACCGCCCCCGCTAGTCTTGGCACGGCGGAATGCAGCGGCTCTCCACTGCGAGCTCTGCGATACGAAATAGGATGGGCAACCGAAGGACTGACGCATACTTCGGATCAAATAGATCGGAGATCGCGCGCGAACTGGCTGAGACGGTTGATCCCCACGAAGACGCAGGGGCCGGCGTGCCGACTGGCGTGTGCTGGTGACGAGTGCGTTGGCATGATACATTTGTGTCGCGCTCTGGCCACGTCGTGGATTGCAAGCATCTTTGATGTCAGGCGACAATCCGAGACCTCGCGCGCAAGCGCCAATGGCGGGCGACGCCTCCTATCTCCATGCACCAACGTTCCGTCGGCAAGTTTGCGATGGATCTCACTGCCTCACCAGCGCGTGAACCACGCACCGCATCTGTATTCGCCAGGTCGCCGCGGATTGGTGTGAGTCGGCATCGGCAGAGTGCTGGACGCCAGTTGGCCCCGTGGTTCGTAAAATGCAGTCCGCTCTTGAACAGCATGGGTCATGCGGCAGTCTCCATTGGCAGAGCGCTTCAGTATCTGGGAGCGATGGTCATGATGTCGACTATTATCGGGCTGCTTGGCGCGCGAAGTGCCTGATGTCCTCGCGCTTGATGCCAAGGTCTGTCAGTGTTCGCTCAGGGAGGCTTTCGAGCTCCCAAACAGTCCTATGGCACCCGAGCCATTGATAAACTCTCTTGAGAACAAGCAACATCAGCATGGGCAGAGAAGCTCAGTTGAACGAATGCATCTCAGAGACGGCAGGCTCTGGGCCCAGATTGTTTGATGGTGTGGCATCACCTCCGCCTGGGCCGCGTGGCCTTGCTCCAGACGCGGGTCGCCAGGCGGAAAAACGTGAGAAAAATCACGACGATCTCCACGGAGTGGCTACGGGGACGGCTATGCCTAATCAGCTTGGCTCGGAAAGGAGGGTTGCTCCACACGAGGCGTCGGCTCGCGGACCGGCCCCCGTTCGCCGCGAGGCCGGACCTCCTGTCGTCTGATCCGGGTTTGGCGGACCGGGGTTGGACTGGTCGGCTGCGCGACCTGCCTCCTGCCAGCACGGCGGGTATGAATACACCGTTTGGAAGAGTGCGATCGTCAATGGGCCATCTCCTGTGCGGTCAGACACGGATGATCCCGAGCGCTTCCGTTCGTGTTGTTGCGAGAAGAATGAGCGGGTTTGCTGCAGCGCGGTATACCCGTCGGGGAATAAGACCTATGCGGAACGCGCACGGAACATTTCGTGCAGATTGGAAAAGGAACTGTTGTGCAGGCTTGCAGGTGTTTCCGCTTAACCGATGAGCTTCATTCGATTGGATTATGGCCGCTCACCGGCAGCCTGTGACAATCATGCATCGCACATTCCCATGTCTGCTGAGTTTGGCTGCTATTCGTGCGAGGAAAACTGCATAGCTTTGACGAAGACCGCGCCGGTTCATGTTGCCTTCCGCATACAAGACGAACGTGGGCACCCGAGAAGCGTCGGTTTCGCGGCTCAATGGCTGGCCGACGTGCCCCCTATCAACGCTTCACGGGCGGCCTCACGACCGACCGCGCATGACTTGGGGCTGATGTGGATCGCGACGCCTTCATTGTGAAGGACTTGCACCATCGACTCCTTGCCAGTGCCCCGGCGCACCCTTGTTCCGTCCCCTTAGCTGAAACTCTGAAACAAATTGTTGCGACAGATCCGACCCTTCTGGCTGTCTCAGTAACCTGGGACGCATTCCGACCACGATGCTAAATCGTTAAAGTGTAAGAATTTCTCGTCCATTCAGAAAATGTTACAAGTAATTCATATCGAAATTCGTTCTATTTTGCATGAACTACTTCTGTACTATTCGAGTTTTTTGTGTGGCCAGTTCATGGATCTTAGCAAGCAATAATAATAATTACCCTCTGCGGATTTACACTGGTCCGAATCTCTTCTATCCAAGGATCCGCTGGTTGACGCGAAAAGCAGTAAACATCGCATCCAGCTCCACAGGCACGCGCTCAGAGCGCTCTCACTGTTCAATCCGTTTGATCCTCACGAGCAGGCGCATCGGTACGCGCCCGCTCGCCGGGCAGGCACAACACAGGAGAAACACATGGCAACAATCGGCGGTAGCGAGAGCATCGATCACTTGCAGGGAGCCTCCGGGGCGGATGCTATCTTCGGCCATGGCGGGGACGATCTGATCTTCGGCCGAAGCGGCGACGACGATCTGTACGGCGAGGCCGGTGCGGACCTTGTTGACGGCGGCGCCGGGGAGGACTGGATCTCTGGTGGTGCGGGCGGCGACTACCTGATCGGCGGGTCAGGAGCCGATAGCCTGCTCGGCGACGCTGGCGATGATGATCTCGACGGCGGCGCTGGCGCTGACGTCGTCCTCGGAGGGGGCGCAACGACGCGCTTGACGGCGGTTCTGGCGCTGATCTGTTGCAGGGCGGCGCGGGGACGACATCCTGCGCGGCGGCGCCGGAGCCGATCTCCTTGACGGCGGGGCGGGCGGCGACACATTCATCTTCACCGGCGGCGGCGGCAATGATGTCGTGCTGGACTTCAAGCCGGGCCAGGATCTGTTGCAGATCTCCAAGGGGATCAACGGCACCGATATCGCGACGGCCGACGATCTGGCCGGTCGCGTTCAGCAGGTCGGCGACAACACCGTGATCGACCTGGGTCACGGCGATACGATCACGCTTGTCAACGTCGATGCTGAGGACGTGAACAGCAACCCGGGCGACTATTTCTCAATCCACTAAGGGCATAAGGGCGTCACAGCTCTCGGCCGTGGCGCCCGTCCCGAATCGAAGGCCGACCTCATGGGGTGAGGTCGCTTGATGTATGGCGACTTCGCGGAGCCCGTCCGAGCCTCCATGGCCTGACTTCAGCAAACCGCTTCGATGCGGTTTGCTTCTCTCCTCCGAGAGATCTCGCTCCGCAACTCATGAAGGATTGGTCCGCAGCTTGTGAAGGGTCGACCGCCCCCGTTGGCCCTGTCACCGGCAAGGCCCCGGATGACCTTAGCCATATCGGGCATCCGGGGCCTTCGCCGTTTCCGAGCACAACGGCGACACGGTTGAGTTCTGGTTCAGCGAGCGGCAAAACCTGCCCGCTGCCAAACGATTCGTGAAGGCACTCAATCGGCATGGCCGACCCAAGCGGATCGTGATCGATGGCAGCCAGACCAATCGTGAGGCGATCCTGTCTTGCGACTCGACGGACCAACTATAAGACCAATCACGATGTCAGCTGAAGCCGATCCGGATCCGTCAAAGCCAATATTGAACAATCGCATTGAGCAGGATCATCAGGCCATTAAGCAGCGGGTACGGCTAATGCTCGGGTTCAAGTCCATACCCAGCGCTCGGCGATTCTTGGTGGCGTCGAGATGGTACACATGATGCGCAAACAGCAGGCGAAGGGTGTCCATAGGTCTCAACCCTCGTTCGCCGAGCAGTTTGAGCGGCTGGCGGCATAAGCGTCAAGCAACACGCACCGGCATGTTTTCGACCCGATCTAGGGGTTTGCGACGAAATCGTTTGGAGTGGTGCAGAGTGATCACCGATGAGGCCGTTGAGGCTTGCCGGCCAACCGTCGACAAGGAGGCGGCCTTCTCGTGACGGTTTGCACTTCATGTGAGACCGACAACCTCCTCAGTCTCACATGACGTGCACACATTGGCCTCCAAATCGCCCGATCCCATCATGACGTGCGCATCGACACCTGCGCTATTGTGCCAGCTTGTCACGGTATTGTTGTTTTCTGCGCCATACACTCTCGTCATCGTTGGGGGGGAGGGGCTGGCCATGGAAATCTCGAAATTCGCTGACGAACAACTTGTTGGTCAGATTGCAGCGGGCCGTGAGGCCACGCCCCAGGTCGACCCCGTGCGCCTGATCGAGCAGGTCGTTCACCGCGCCAGGGCCGGGGCAGGAGTGGATTTCGATGTCTTCGAATCCCTCATCGGTGAAAACGATCTCGTTGAAATCAACTATCTGGAACGGGGTTTGATGGCCGCCAAAGCCGTGTGCAGGATCACTGTTCCGGCGCCTGTCGGCGATGGCAGCGATTGGGGCACGGGTTTTCTTGTTGGGCCGCGTCTGTTGTTGACCAACAATCACGTCATTCGCTCCCCTGAGGATGCTCTCAAGGCAACAGTCGAGTTCGGCTACGAACTCGATGCCGAAGGGCGCCTCAAGCGCACCACGCGCTTCCGGCTTTCCCCTCAAGACGGTTTCGTGACGAGCCCCAAGGACGCGCTCGACTACACGATCGTCGCGATTGCCGAAAGCAGCGAGGACGGCGCCACACCGATTTCGGACTTTGGCTTTCTCCGCCTCGACGCACGAACGGGCAAGACGGAAGTCGGTCAATACGCGACGATCATTCAACATCCGGATGCGAAGACCAAACGGATCTCCCTGCGCGAAAACAAGTTCGTCAAATACGGGGATGATGCCGACCCGGAGCGCGATCATTTCCTGTGGTACTCATCCGATACGGCCAATGGGTCGTCGGGTGCGGCTGTGTTCACGGATGCCTGGCAGGTGGTTTGCCTGCATCACGCGGGCGTTCCCGATCGCCGGATGATCGACGGCGAGGAACACTGGATGCTGACCGACAAAACAACCGCGCCGGCCCACATTGCCATCAACCTCCCTGTCGATAAAGTGCGTTGGCTCGCGAACGAAGGCGTTCGGATTTCCAAACTTATCGCCGATGTCGAACAACGGATTGCAGTCCCGGGCTTCGCTCGCTCAACCCTCGTCGAGGATCTCGTTGCCGACGCCACGGGTGTCAAGCCGTTTGCCGGCACGACACCAGGGGAGAGCATCATCGGTCCGCCGCTCGTCGTTGCACCAGCGCTGCGGCTTGCTGCCACCGAAGCGAGACGCCGGCCGACGCGACGCACGCGCTCTGCCACTTACTTCGATGGACGCGAAGGATATCTGCCAACATTCCTGCCCGTCGCAATTCCGCTGCCCGAACTCGGGCCGAATGCTTTGCATCATGGTTCGCCGGCGAAGGTCGCCGGCGCAAGTGATGACGTTCTGCGCTATCAGCATTTTTCGGTGGTTCTGAACGCCAATCCTAAACGCAAGATGGCGTTTTACACCGCCGTGAACATCGATGGCGCCCGCTGGACCAATCTGGAGCGGGGAAACGATGTGTGGTTTTACGACCCGCGTGTGCCCGAGGAGCTGCAAAACGGCGACGAGCTCTATGGCGACGAACCCGTTCCCTCGAAGAACTATTTCGACCGAGGGCATCTCGTTCGGCGTCTCGATCCCGTTTGGGGCGGCATCCGTGTCGCCAAGCAAGCCAATGACGACACCTTCCAATGGACAAATTGCTCGCCCCAATATTGGGGTTTCAATCAAGGCGCCGATCTATGGCAGGGCCTGGAGAACTTCCTGCTCTATAACACGGACGAGGAGGATGTTCAGGCGTCCGTCTTCTCGGGGCCGCTTTTCCGTTCGGACGATGAAGAGCACCGGGGGATTCTGATTCCTCAGTTTTTCTGGAAAGTCATTGCTGTCACCGATAAGAACGGCAAGCTTTATACCAGCGCCTACATGGTCAGTCAGCAGGACTATGCGCTCGACATCCCCTTCGAGCGTCTACCCGTCGGTCCGAACAGCACGAAACCTGGTCAGAATTTCCAAGTACCTGTGGCGAAACTTATCGAAGACACCGGCATCATCTTCGCGGACGTCGTGCAGGACGCTGATGTGTATTCCGGGCCAGCCGCGGGTCGAACATTGCGCACCGTGGCGGATATACACCATCCGCGGCGTTGAGCGTTTCGGTGATCAAGGCCGCCAACGACCAGCCGATGTCGACACGGCGTAGTTGCCCGCGAAGGAAAGTCTGTCGTCAGCGGAAGCTCGGAGGCATCTTTCTCGCCCGAAGGTCCGCGTCGGGCCTTGGCTGTGGGGAGTCGAATAGACGTGAATTGCTGAAACCCACGTGACCAGAACGGTTCAAGCTACGACCTGCAGAACACAGCTGGCGAAGGCATACCGAACCGAGAAGGGTGCATGAATGATGAGGGCGAATTGATGTTCCATCGACCATATCCCTGCGATGGTTAGCCCTGTTCCCGACCAAGTGCGTCAAATCCCGGCATCACGATAGGAGCGTCGATGTCGATGACGCGGATATGTCAATCGCACCCCGCCGGTCCTGCGCCCCGGCGTGATGGCTGGAATTGGTTGTCCGCTTAAGGCCCGACATAGCAGTTTGTGACAGCGGGATGAAGAAGCGGGGAACGGTCCGGCGGACGCATCCGACCGACTTCTCGATGAAATTGGGGCAAGAGGGCGTCGGAAATGACCCCTCTCCACTACCGGCCCCTCGACGAACCCGGTTGTTGGCGAAATGCTCTCGATCGCGAATGCGCTTCGTGCTCATGTGACCGCCGGCAGATCCTTGATGGATGGGGCGCCATCGTCTCGGTCTTTGGTGCGATCATCGCGATCGGCGGTGTGGCCTACTCGGTCTATGGTCGGCTGGCTTCAGGGCTCAGACCTCGATTCAGCAGGAAGGCGGGTGCCTGAGCATGAAATCAACTGGGAAATCAGCTTCTCCACCGTCTTCATGATCGGAGGGGCTGCGCTCACGACTAGGGCGCCGGCAAGGAACTTAGAACGTCACTTTCCTGCCAAGATTTATGGTCACGGTTCGCGCCGTTCCGGTAGAGTAACAAAATATCACGAAAACCGTTTTGATCGTACGTAGATATTTCAGTCGCCTCGCTGGCTTTTGGTCGGTGAGGCGACCCTCAGCCCTTCCTTCTTGATCCATTTGGGTGGCATGAGCGTTAGCACTGATCTTCTGGAGGCGATCCATGATCACCGTGATCTCCGCAACCACTATTAGGCGCCGAATGCCGATCAATAAGCATTCAAGTACGTATTAAACATCTGGTTACTGTGGCTTTCCTGGCACAACGTCAAAAACAAAACTGCGTAAACGATTACATAGGCGACATCGGATTTCCGTTTCTTCCGGCCGGCGGTAATAACTTTGCGCGGTCCGTGCCTGATGGATCGCAACTCTGAGGAGTGTCGTTCCTCCCTCAAACTTGGGTTGCCGTTGTCGGCAACCCTTTCCGAACTGCCAGGAGTCCGTCAATGGCCTGCAAGAGCAGAACCCGAGCGAAGCCGGTAGAGGTTGCAGAGCAGCGGCTGAAATGCCCCGGCGTTGCATCATCAAGACCTTAGGATCAATCGCGATACACTGTCCTATGTCTGATTCTATCCAACTTCAGAAAACTGAACTCCTAGAGCACTGCGGTTACCAGATCCGGCTGAGCCCGACCGGTCTGGAGTGGATGGCCTTTGTGGCATTGCCCAAGCAGCGCCCGACCCTGATCATGGCTCCTCACCGTGAGGCTGTGCTCGTCAAAGCCCACGCGTGGATCGAGGTCCAGTTTCAGTCCGCTGAGCGCTCCACATGACCTACTGCCTCATCCAGCTCGCACCTGGCGCCTATGACCTTCTCCTCGAAGGCGAGATCATCGGTAGCGTTGTGCGTAGCGGATTGCGCGGCAGCGATACGGTCTGGACGGCCGAACTGATCGAGGATCTGCCCGAGGGCAAGCGGCCCGCTCCCTTCGTCGAAATCGAGCATTCCTTCCCGACACTTCAGCGATTGTGCGAGTGGCTCGGCACTACAGACGTCAAGATCAACTTCGGGCAGAGCGCGGCAGCCCGAAGTTCCTGAGCGCCATGCATCGGCCTACCATTCCTCAGACCAAGCGCTGACGGGCTCGCCGGTGAGCTCGGCGGCGGTTAGTGCCCGACTGGCTTAGGCTGGTAGGGCTCATTATGATCTCAGACACTACCCAGCGAAGACGATGGGAGGGCCAGAAGAGCCTTGCCCGCAAGAAGAAGGGCTCGCGTAACAGGACGAAGGCGCGCAGGGCTCTGGCCCGGTTCCAGGCCAAGCTCGCCCGGCGCCGGAGGGACGCGGCGCACGTGATCTCATGCCAGATCGCGAAGCGGCACACGCATATCGCCTTCGAGGACTTGCGGCTGACGAACATGACGGCGAGCGCCCGGGGCACGGTCGAGAACCCAGGCCGGAACGTGGCCGCGAAGGCAGGCCTAAACCGGTCGATCCTGGATGTGTCAGCCGGCCAGATCCGGTCGATGACGAAGTACAAGACAGTGTGGGCTGGTGGGGTATGCGTCGAGGTCGACGCCCACCACACCTCGCAGCGTTGCTCGGATTGCGGCCGGCATCCGCAGGACGACGCAAGCACCGAACACCTGTCGCATGGGCGCGTGACACGCGACCGCTTCATTTGCCCGTTGTGCGGGTATGAGGCCCATGCTGACATCAACGCCGCGAGGAACATCCTCGCGCTGGGCCGCCATCACTGGTCGGCATCCAAGACGACCGCCGGTGGCAGCCTGTGGAGGCGTCCGTGTGAGACGTGCCCGTGAAGCAGGAACAAAAGATCAAGGGATGAAGCGGCTTGCCGCCTAGCCCAAGATGCCTCGTCCTTCAGGGCGAGGAGTCTCACGAGCGGGGTTTCACCGTGCAGGCTGGCTATGAGGATCTCGCCAGGGCGATAGGACAGGGAATGACACTGGCTCTGTCGACTGCACGGGCAGAATGGGAAAGCTCGGCAATAGCGCCGCCATCTCGGAGTAAATGTGTCGTGATCCCGTTCCCTGTGAAAAGTGAGGACGTGCCCACATGACCATCAATGCTGCATTCTTTGCCAGCACCTGTGAGGGGAGGTAGAAAGTGAGCGAGCGAGAGTGTCACTGAGCATGGTGAGGCATCGTCAGCCCCAGCTCTGTTAAGCTGATCAGACTGTCGCCTGATCAGCGTTTCCGCCAGAGCTCCCGCGCCACCTGCGATTACCCGATGTCCACAAATGACGATGCCGAGACAACCACATTCCGACCTTGAGCCTTGGCTCGGTATAGGGTGGTGTCTGCATGGCGGAGCAGGTCTTTGACGGTTAACCTTGTACTGGTCGCACAACCGACGCTGACGGTCACATCCACACGCTGGCCGCGAACAATCTTCGCAACAGATGCAAACGAATGCCGGATTTGCTCGGCCAGTCTCCCGGCGTCTTCCCCGGAGAGCGGAACGATTGCGCTGAACTCCTCGCCCCCCAACCGGCCGTAGACACCACCCGGAAGGTGGTCGGACAAGATAGAGCTGAAGATCTCCAACACATGATCTCCCACCTCATGACCATAGGTATCGTTGATCTGCTTGAAGTTGTCCAAGTCGAAGAGCAAACAACTGGTGGGTGCATTGCGCTGCCGTGACATCAGCACTGCGGCATCTTCGAGAAAGGCTCTGCGGTTTGGGATCTTTGTCAGCGGATCGATCAAGGCTGCCCGCTTGTGTTGATCCTCCAGTTGTTCTTTCGCCATGGACAGAAAGACGAACGCTATGGTCGGCATGAAGGTCGCGATTCCGATTGCCATCGCACCGGACCATGGGGGGACAGGGCCGGCGATCCAAAAAGACTGCGCGAGCGAAAATCCAAGCAGTCCTCGCAGGATGTTAAAGCCCACCAGTCCAATCAGGAGAATGATGGCAGCGGCTTGCGACGCCAGCCGATGACGAGCATGCCACCAGAGCTCCCAGGCCGACATCAGCGCGTACCCAGCGCCGATTGCGGAGGTAAGGACCAATCTCATGGTTGGGCTGTCAGCGATGAAGGGGAATGCCACCCACCACAGGACCACGCCCACCAAGAGCGATGGCAGACTTATCGGTCGCGCATTGAACGCCTGACAGCCTCCGTAGAGGACACTATAGGCCGCGATCAAGAGACTGTTCGCAATAAGCAGGATAGCGAGGGTCAGTGTACCCCGCGCAACAACCATAAGGCCCATCCCCATGAGTACGAGAAAGAACGCAAGCCCCCACCAAGCAAGGGCTTTGACCTGTCGATTGAGCGCCCAGGCGAAGAAAAGCAGTGCCGTGAGAATTGCCGTGTTCAGAACGAACACAGCACCAAGAGTTGGGAAGTCGAGCTGCATTGATCGTCCGAAGCAGGTGAGCTTTGCTTCAAGGAGGAGAGTCCAGGTCTTCTATAGCGTCGATCCGTCTCGCCAAGGAGCTTTTCAATGGAACCGAAATGATCGGACTTGTCGACGTTACTTGCAGACGACTGAGATGATATAGCCCAAGACTGCGCCCCCAAATGCGCCGAGAAAGGGGTCGCTGAGGACATGGACGACGTTCTCTGGAATTGGATGGGAGAACCCATGATGAAGGTGATAGTGGGTGCCAACAATCAGACCGAGAGCGCTCCCGGTCAGCATGAAAAAGCCAACGCTGGGTGGATGCGATTCAGGCCCCTTTTTCATGCTGTCCCAAGATCCCGCTTCTTCTCGGCCACGGCAATGTTCGCCGTCAGGAGTGGTTCGGGACGAGAGTCTGTTACCCTTATAGAGATCCGACGGTGTCGGCGTACTGCATCCTTTACGAGTTCAGCAGCGGTCATGAGGGCCTCTCGGCCCGTATCCGTTGGATGGGTCGGATCCGTTCCGTCGGGATCGACCGACCACGCCTCCTCACCATAATGAGCGTCAAAGTAGTAACGCGGCATGGAAAATCCGGTTGTCCTTAAAAGGAAGGAGCCGCCAGGGAACAGCGGCCCAAGGCGCAGAGCAGAACGGCTCTGTTCCAGGGAACGGCCAGACGCTGCCTGACCGTCAAGCACGGGCGTTATACGAGCGGCTGAGGTTGCACAAGATCATGTCGCAAATGAAATCGTTTACATCTCGTTTATTGCGCATTGAGCCTTGCTGGTCTGCCCCGAGTGGGTGATCCGGATGTGATGTTCATTCAGGGTGGGCCGGAGCGCCAGCGGGTGAGTTGGCATCACGACCTGTGGTGCAGGTGGCCGGTAGCCCAAGGATGAGTGTAGGCGCACCGTATTGTCATGTCGGCGCCAGCTCTCAATGATCACCTGCGCCTCCGGCAGGGTGTAGAAGATCTCGCCTTTCAGCAGTTCGTCCCGAAGCTTTGAGTTGAAGCTTTCACAGGAGCCATTCTCCCACGGGCTGCCCGGCTCAATGTAGGCGGTCTTTGCTCCGACCGCGCTGATCCAAGCCCGAACCGCTTTGGCCACGAAGTCCGGGCCGTAGTCGGACCGAATATAGCCGGGGATGCCGCGCAGGATGAACAAGTCCGAGAGCACGTCAATTACATCAACGGCCTTGAGCTTCCGGCTCGCCCGGATGGCAGACACCCGCGGGTGTACTCGTCGATCCCGTTGAGCATGCGGAACTTGCGGCCATTATGGGTGCGGTCCACGACAAAGTCATACGACCAGACGTGGTTGGGATACTCTGGCCGCAGCCGGATGCAGGATCCGTCGTTGAGCCAGAGGCGACCTTTCTTCGGCTGTTTCTGTGGGACCTTGAGCCCCTCTCGTCGCCAGATCCGCTCGACCCGCTTGAGGTTCACGACCCAGCCAGCCTCGCGCAGCAAGGCGGTGATCCGCCGATAGCCTGAGCTCCCATATGGGACGGCCAGCGCGATGATGTCGGCCGTCAGAGCCACCTCATCGTCAGGCCGCCTGGGGGTCTTGCTTACGTGGAGCGATGCTGGCCCAGAACCCGGCAGGCAATCCGCTGCGAGATGCCAAACTTACTCGTCACGTAATCCACACAGGCGCGACGGCGGGCGGGGCTCAGTAATTTTGCTGACGCTGCCCTTCGGGTCCGAGGCGCCTCCTTCAGGATCAGCTTCTCCAGGGTGAGATCGGACACCGCCCGCCGCAATCTGGCATTCTCCATCTCCGCCTCTTTGAGCCGCTTGACCTGATCGCTCTTGGGACCGCCGTACTCGTGATGCCACCGCTCGTACGTGACCTCCGTCACGCCGATCGGCCGAATGGCTTGCGCGACGGGCCGACCGTGCGGTCAGCACATCCACCTGCCGTAGCTTCGCAACGATTTTCCTCCGCCGTGTGCCTCTTCTTGCTCATCCGTCAGCCCTCCATTCGGCTCAAACGCCATCCTTCAAGGAGGGTCACTTTTCAGGAGGCGGACCACATCGGTGCTTGGCTTGATGAACGCCAATCTCTGATGGTGGCAGCGTAAGCTGTACGTTTACCGCCGTTGTGCAGTTTGCCTGAGGAGCGGAAGTGTTGCGTTACCTGCGCCAAGAAGAGAGACCCATTCGGTTGCTCAGGCCGGGTGGGGTTCCGGTTCGCCTTGCGAACAGGCGCTGCCTCAAGTCACTGGATCGAGGGGGCGCGGGACGCTAGCGGTGTTTCTATCCATGCCGAAAATGGATTCTGCTAATGTGTGACTGTCGGAAGCAGAAAAGAAGGCAACCATCTGGAGAAAACCTTAGGTCCCGTCCTGCATCAATGGATAATGCTCTGGTTTGCAGTAACTTCAGGTCACTGCTCCTGGCTGTCCCGAGAGAAACCTACAATGGTTGAACGGCCGCCTCCAGTCAGTGAGCAGGAAGTAGCGCTCCGTAAGGAGCGGATTAAGCAACATGTCAAAGACATGGTGCGAAGGTTATCAGGGAAGAGAGATAAAGAGGGAAATTCGGCGAAAAGATCAGGAAAGCCCACCGTTTAGGTGAATCACATCAACAACGCACTCAGTTTCATCTGTTATTTCTAGTTGCCAACCTGTCCAATCAATTGCGACTTCGGGGTCATCTTCCCAGAGCTCGTTCACCGCCTCTAACGCAAGAGAGCCCGCCTCCTCAGGGTTTGCTGCATCAACGCCCGTGTTGTCAGTGATGCACTCAGTGCATTTCAATAAATTAAGTTAATATCTCACAATCGCCCTCTTTCGTGCGTCGCGGAGATAGGTGCAACTCAAAAAAATGCCTGACATTTACAGATGAAAATCGAAGTAAGTCTCGGATGATGTAATCGATTACGCGAATTTAGTCTTTGATATCTGCGAAATCTGTGACTAGGAAGACACGGCGCAGATTCGCTAGGAAGCGTCGTACAGTTGCTCGGGCCGGGTAGGGTTTCTTTTTCCTCCTGGCAGGAAAAGAAGAATGTTCACTCACAACCAAATTTGGGCTGCCTTTGATGCAATTGCAGATTCGCAAGGGATATCAGTCTCGGCTCTCGCCAAAAGCGCCGGCTTGGATGCGACCTCATTCAATCCCTCGAAGCGGATTAACCGTAGTGGCCGCGCGCGATGGCCATCGACCGAGTCTCTCACCAAGGTTCTCAAAGCGGCAAATCTCGATTTGAGAGCCTTTGCCGACATCATCGGCTCCATTCCAGACGAGGAAGCGGGGAAAGCCCAACTTTACGAATCGAAGCCGAACGGACAAACGATCCGACGTGGTCGAACGGGGACCCCCGCAATGGTGCGAGATCGTTATAGCTGAAGGCCTCGCCCTTCCTTGGCATGATGCTAGGGAACTATGGGCGGTCTGCAAGCGTGATCAGGTGGGTGAGGGCAACCGGTCGTGTCTCTCCTGCTGCTACACACATGCGGGGTGCGTTGCGTATCAGGCTCCAACGGACCTCGTTCAGCTCTGCCCCGGGGCTGGGTTTCCTGCAGCCTTCGTGTATGGATCAAATTCAGATAGCATCTACCGAAGAGGCGCCCCATCCTCTACTTCATGTTCGAGCGAAGATGCATTCCATAATAGGACTGCACCAGCCGCTTCTTCCGAACCCGACAGTTGTGGGTTGGTATATGCCCCCCACGAAGCAGCCCAATCCAATCGTCTGTTGGCCTCATTAGAGCCTGAAGATTTCAGGTGGCTAGAATCCCACCTCGAGCGGGTGACGGTGATGCCTCCTCTGCCTAAAGGCAGAGGCTTCCGTGCCCCTTCAGGCCTAGCGTCTCGCATCCGAGACGGGCAATGTTCAGGGCAGCGTTCTGGTCGCGGTCGTGGGCCGACCTGCACGCGCTGCACACCCATTGCCTGACCGCAAGACCTTCCCGACCGTGTGGGCCGCTGCGTGCACCGCACCCAGAACAGGTTTGCGTTGAATAGGCCTCATCGACCTGGGCAAAGGCAACTCCTGCGTGATCGCACTTGTACTCAAGGAAGTTGCGCAGCATCGACCAGCTCACATCCAGGGTCGCTTTCGCAGCACCGGATGCGATCTGCCAGATGGATGAGATATTGCCGATGAACACGGCGCCCGCGCGGTTCACCACAGCGCGGGAAAACTTGTGAAGCGCGTCCTTTCTGCGGTTCCCGATCTTGGCATGGATCGTCTGGACTTGACGCTTGCGCCCCCGCCGCTGCGCCTCGGCCAGCTTGGGCTCGAGGTCACGGTAGAACCGCGCCTGCTCTAGCTCCACTGCGTCGGAGCATTTGGCGGCTGTCTTATGCCCGAGATCAATGCCGATCACCGCCGTGCGGTTGGTCGAGCCGCGCTCGACCTCACAGACGATGTTGCAGTACCAGCGCCCGCGCGCATCCTGCGAGAAGCTGCCAGACTTGATCTTGCCTTGGATCTCCCGGTGCTTCCACAGCCGGAACGTCTGACCCCGCAGCGACACAATCGATCCGTTGAACGCAACATCCTGGTTCGTGAAGGGCACCCAACCGAGCGATCGCCTGGCACCGCGGCTCACCCGCCAGCGCAGCTTCGGCCGTCCCACGGCTTTGCGCTTGATCAGGAACTCGTCGATGACCTCTTGGATCACCTGCGACGGCAGGCCAAGCTCCCGGCTGGCACCCTTGGTCAAGGCGCGAAGGTCTTTCTTGCTGATCCAGCGGGGATCGCGCTGAGCCGATTTCGCGCTGACGTCGTTGCAGAAATTCCACACGAGGTTGACCGCATTGCCCCACGCAACAAGGTGCTTCCCGCTTGTCACGTTCTTCACACGAAAGCTGAACGTCTTGTAGGCGAGCGCTGGGGCGACCGGATCCATACGGGAACAGACTAGGAACAAAGACCAATCCTGTCAAACCGGAAACGCGGCTGGCGCCGCGTGCGCCTGTCCATCCTCGCCCTCAAGGGCAAGGGCTTCCGGCGCATTTGCTAAAAGCACTGCCAATTCCGTCAAGATTGGCATAAGGGTCGTAGGTGGGGCCTGTCGCTCAATAGCTAGAGACGGCCGCACATTACGGTCTGGTTCCCGATTCGAATCCGGGCGAGTTCACCATTCAGCGTTGAGAGGTGGGCCAAGGAGGCTTGCAAAGGATGAGGTTTCTGAAATCCCTGTGCACGCCGAAAAAGCACCCTTACATCCCGAAATTCTATCTCAACCGATGGCGTGGCCCCGATAGCAAGGTGATCGAATTCAGCAGGCCGTGGAGGGCGCCTCTCAAAACGCGGCGGGTTGACCCGGACGGTACCGGGTATGTGAATCGCCTCTACGAGATGCAAGGCCTGCCGCCTGAACTGGACCTGTCGCAAACCCTTCGGTAACTCAGTTCGGCATACGTCTCCGGCAAGCTTCGGAGGTTCATAATGTTCAAAGGCCGCCATTTCGACCGCTCGGTGATCCTGCTGTGTGTCCGGTGGTATCTCGCCTACAGCCTGAGTCTGCGGAATTTGGAAGAGATGATGGCCGAGCGGGGCATCTCCGTCGATCATGCGACGAGCCACAGGTGGGGCATCCGATACAGAAGTGTGGTGAAGGTTCTGCAAAGGCAGCAGCTCAATTACGGAAGTCGCAACGAAAAAGCCCCTCACGCAAACGCAATGTGAGGGGCTAAGTCTGGAGTGTGATTTGCGGACCGAGCCGCACAAGCCTGATAGCCAGATCTGATGACAGTACTGAGACAAGAAAGGCCTCACGCGGGATGGCGCAGTTTGGCCGCCTTGGCCCTGGCCTCGAAGCGCTTCTGCTGCCGCAGCGTCACCTCGTGATTGAGGATCAAGCCGAGCCACTCCGCATGGCCGAGACTGTCGGCGGCCTTGGCGGGAGCGCGGTCGCGGTGGGTGTCGAGAACAGAGACGATGCTCTTGTAGGTCAGCGCCCGAATCGCCAGAGCCTTTGCCGCGATCGCCTCGACGTGTTCTCGGGGCACCCCGCGCATGAGCTGGAGCACCCCGATGCAGGTGCGAAAGCCCTGCTCGGGATGGCGCCGCGCGGCCAGAATGGCCGCGATCAGCATCTCGGTGTTGGGTCCGAGTGCCGTGGGCCCGGCCCTTATAGCGCCGCTCGTGAGCCGTGACGCGTCCGCCCTTGTGGAAGGCCTCGACGGTGCGCTGGGTCACCCGCACGTCGACCTGCTGACCCTTATTGACTGTGGTCTTCTGACGATGGCATAGGCCCGTAGCTGTAAGCTCATTGTGCCAGACCCTGCCGTAGAACGTCAGCATCCGCTCATAGGACTCGACAACGATGCAGCTAGAGCCCTACGCCTGGCCTCAATGCCGTTCGCTGGATGCGGGGCTCGATAGCCTGAAAGTAGAACAGTCCGCACTGTCTAACGCTGTTCACGGGGCTTCGGTATCGGTCCAGAGTGGCGTGCCGGCGGAGCCGCAACCAGACGGAAGTGAAGCGGTGGCGACTTCCAATCAAACGGCAGTTGCAACGGAACCGTGCAGTTCGTGAACAGGCTCTGCCCCTCGGCATTCTTGACCTCAAACACGAAGCCCGGCCGCTCCATCCGGAAACATTCCGGCCAGCGGTCGTATGCAATCCAGTCGCTCATCTTCACGTCCTCTTTGCGGCCACGGATGCGGGGTCAGAGATAGAAATCGCCTTTGGCGAGCGTGATGAGTCCGACCACTTTGACCTGGAAGTCCGCAGCCTTGTCGCCATTGATGTCGCCGGACAGCACCCCGCCCGAAAACTCGAGTTCCCCAGCCTTTCCGCTGAATGCGGCCTTGCCGATGAACTTGAAGGCCTGATTGCCGCCGATCTTAATGTTGGCGTCGATGCTACGCAGGTCGATGTGATCCTGACCTCGGACGAAGCCTTTGATCGTGTCGATGCTGGGGCCACGGGATTCACTGGCCGATTTGAAGATAAACGTATCCCGCCCTGTGCCGCCGCTGAGGTTATCGCGCCCGGCTCCTCCGAGAAGGAGATCATCACCGGCGCCTCCGTCAAGGGTGTCATGACCACCCCGCCCGGTAAGTGTGTCGTTTCCTGCGCCACCCTTGATCACGTTGGCGGCATTGTTGCCACGCAAGGCGTCGGCATGGGTGCTCCCCAGCAGGTTCTCGATGGTCACGTAAATATCGCCCATTGCCTCGCCCGTGTTGAGCGAGCGCGACAGAAGATCAGCCCGCACTCCGGCACCGGCTCCGCTGTAGCTGGCGTAGTCGGTGCCGGCTCCGCCGTCGAGCCGGTCTCCACCGGCGCCACCTTGCAGGACGTCGTTCCCGCCGCGGCCATAGAGCTTGTCATTCCCGACCCCACTATACAACCGATCGTTGCCAGCTCCGCCCGATACATTCAGATCCGGGGTGATAAGCGCCGCAGGAGTGACTGTTGGTTCGACCAGGGGAGTGACGGTCGGTTCGACCGGGACGGTCAAGGTGCTGAGAGTGGCCATTGTCGTGCCGGACAAAAGCTCCTCGAAAGAGTAGCGTCCGTCCACGAACTGGAACCATTCGGTGCCCCAGACCATGTCTTTGCCATCTGGCGCACCCGACCGATGGTCAACAACGTGGGTTGATCCATCTGTGAGCTGCGTGACGCTGTAGTGCGCGCGTTCGCCACTGAAAACCGCAGTATCGCTGCCGACACCGCCATCCAGAACGTCGTCTCCGGCGCCACCGGTCAGGATGTCGGCACCAGTTCTACCCTGCAGGGTGTTCGCGGCTTGATTGCCGATCAGGGTGTCGCTGCCGGATCCGCCGACCGCATTCTCAATCAGGGAGCGCGTGTCGTTGTTGTAGAGCAGCGCATTGGCAATGTTGCCCGTGGCGACCTTCGAACCGTTGTCATGGAGCTTGGCCAGTTGGGTTGTCGACGTCGTTGTCCATTCCCCGGGTCGAAGATCAACTTTGAGGCCGCTCGTATACGGCGAGAAATCGTAGGTGTCAGCGCCACCACCATCCCAGAGTGTCTGGAAGATCCGGTTCGCCCCGGCTGTGCCTTGGCCGACGCCATTGACAAACATCTCGCCCGTGGCCGGGCTCCAGGCGTAGGTGGTGTTGGAACCGTTGGTGGTAAAGTTGGCACCGTACATATGCTGCAGGGCGGCAATGTCATACATCATGAGCGACTGGGCATAGCCGGCGTTCTCGTTCACGTAGCCGGTAGTCGTCGAGGCGCCCACATAGGAGCGGTAGCTCATGACCGTGTACTCTAGCGAGTCGCGATCCTGCGGCATGACGAAATGCTCGTGCGCGTGCTCAAGCCCGAGCGCGTGGCCGATCTCATGGATGAAGGTCAGGTTGGCGTAGCTGCCCTTCTGCGGCGCGTCATAAATGCCGCTGGAATTGTTGAACCATGCATCCCCGCCTGCAGCGTTCGTCGTCGGGAAATAGGCCCAGGCGGTGCCAGGTTTATCGGACATTGCAAAGCGCAAATCCGCATGCTGCATCGCAGTCTCCGCAACTTCCGTGAAGCTGAGATTGGCAACGGAGGCATAGAGCTTCAGGGCCGCGCGGGTCGCCGTCTGCTGCGCGGCGTTCAGGGCCTCGAAGTTACTGAGGGGCTCGCCGGCTCCATAAGCGCTGCCATAAAAGGAGGCGCTGGCCGGAAAGCTGTAGGTGAAGCTCTTGACCGCCCATTTCAGGTCGCCCAGGACGCCATCGATGTAAGCGTTGCCAGTCGGGCTGTAGGTCACAACAGCAGGCATGAGTCCATCCAGTTTCATTCGAGAATAGTTTGCGCAACGGCCACGCTACGCCTCCTCCGCAGAGGCAGCTTGAGAATAACGTGTGCTCATTTTGCTGATCTCAAGCAGATAGGAATTCTTTTTATTCTTCTCAAGAGCGATACAAATCTTGGCTGCTCGCTGCTGGACAGCACGTACATTTCATCTATACGGTAGAATCATCCCTGCGAGGGATATTGTCTTACGTATCTATTACAACTGGGGCAGGAATAAGTTCGCGCATGATATTTTTCGAAGAACCCAGAGGAAGCTCGGGAGAACTTAGCCGTATTCTGCTGACGGTTCAGGGTGCGATAACCGGTGGAGCAGGGGAAACCAGGCTTCCGGAAGTGCCTCTTGCGAGGCGACGCCGTACAAAAGTGCGAGCTCTCGGCCAAGGTGAGATAGGAGGTCCGAATAGGCGATCGGCGCCGGGGTATAAACCCTTCTGCTCCAGATACTCTCATTGGCCAACATGACAGAACCATTCACCCGAAGGTCTCTGAACGGATAAACCCGGCGAGCCTGAATAGGTTCACAGCAATTGTCGAAAGTTCCTAGTGAAATGCCGTGGACGCAAGTGCTGCCACGGGTCTCAGCGGCTTTGGCCAAGCTTTCATGAACCCAGCTCAGCTGGATGGGCAGGTGGGTGCTCATCCAACTGGCGGGTGTCCGTCGAAGCTTTCAGCGAGGCTTAGGAGGTTCACAATGGTCAACAAGCCCAGAGCGAGGCAGCGGGCAAGGAGGAGGGCCGCGGGTATGTCCATCCGGAACATTTGGCGCATCTCCTTATTTGTGGAAGCGATGGGTTCGGACGATGCCTCTGTTCCCAGGAGGTGGAATTGGATTTTATCCTTGATCCGAATGAGGTGCTGCGTCTCGACGCTCTCGCGGACCTGAATGTTGAGAAGTACATCCCCGATGCGACAGTGGATCGGATTACCGCCTTTGCCCGAGACCACTTCAGGGTTGCATTCTGTCTCGTCAATCTCATCAAAGCTGACCGCGCATTGGTTCTGTCCTGCCAGGATATCAATGTTTCGGAGATCCCTCGCAATCTGGTTTTTTGTACCTACACGATCCTTCAAGACGAGATCCTCGTCATCCCCGACGCTCGTGCTGATGAGCGCTTCAAAAACAACCCGCTTGTGACAGGCGATCCCTTCCTCCGCTTCTACGCCGGGGCCCCACTCATTTATGAGGGGAAGTCCGCCTTGGCTCCTTGAGCCTCTTGGATACGAAGCCGCGCTCATTCTCACGGGGAGAGCGGGCTGAGCTGCGGATGCTGGCTGACCATGTGGTTAGCATTATCATCAAGCCGGACCATGGGTTTGCCAGAGCCGGATATTAGCCCCGCCCTTTCTATTTGAGAGAGTGGTCCAGATGGTTCCTTGACGTCCCCACGGACCGACTTAGCCTGTGGTCATTCCCGTCGCTCAGGGGGTCCAATGCCTGATTTCACGGTGATCGAAGGAGGAGGGCAGGGCCCCGCGTCCAAGGACTGGCAGGAGCATCATGCCAGTGACGCATTCACAGGCCCCGTAGAGATGCTCTGTGGGGTCGCCCCCGGGTGATGATGCAGGCTCGCGGGTCGCTGACGCCCTATACGAGTTCCTACGCCATGCCGCCGAGACCACGACGCATTCCGCGACAACCAACCATGAGGAGCTGGGGGCCCTGTTCGATCGAGGCCTGTGCATGGAGTTCGACGGTGCATTTTCGGATGTGCGGAAGCCCCTCCTCAAGGATGCTGTCCGAGTCCTCGCAGAATCCTTGGCAGACGATCCGGCCGCCAAGGGTCGGAAGTCCAAAAGGGAAGACGCTCTCATGCGATCCATAGAGAGCTTCATCCTCGCGAGGGAAAAGCGAAGCCGGGCGAATGGCTGGAGCTACACTCAGAACCTGACAACCAATCATCTTGGCAAGTGGGCCCCGCCGCCACAGGCCAAGGCCACACCACTAAGAAGGCAAGCAAGAAGAGGCCTGATCAGATAGAATACAAAGCGCTTACTCCTCTGGCTCTGTTTGTGCGAGCGGCAAGAGCTGAAGGTACTTCGCGCGAAGGATGCCGTAACACTCACACGTCGCTTTTTCGAGGCGACGACGGTCGAGAATCGTGATTTTTCCTCGGCCTTGCTGGATCAAGCCACTTTCCTGGAGAGTCCTGGTCACCGCGCTCACAGTTGACCGTTGAACGCCTAGCATCTCGGCCAGATACTCATGTGTGAGCGGTACGTCTTCGCGGCCTGTTCTATCGCTTGTGGCGATGATCCAGCGACAACAGCGAGCTTCGACGCTGTGAGCGGCATTGCAGGCCACCGACTGGAGGGTAAGCGCCATCAACACCTCTGTGTACTTTAGAATCATGTGCTGAATGCCAGGCCGGACAGCAACTGCCTCGCGCATTATCCTGGCATCCATGCGCAAGGCTGCGCCAGGCACCTGCACCAAATAGCGTCCAAAGGAGACGAGCGGGATTCCCTCAAACGACAGTCCGATCATTCCTTCACGGCCGAACGCTGCCATCTCGACAACTCGGCCATCAATCATGTCCCGCACGAGCGATACAACGGCCGTCTGAGGAAAATAGACATGCTGAAATGTTTCACCTTGATGGGCGAGTTCCATCCCGCGTGGCAGATCTACCTGTTCAAGATAAGGCTCCAAGCACTCGAGGTCTTCCGAACTCAAGGTCGCCAGAAGGCGGTTTGTAGGATAGCCGACGGTCATCCAACACTGCGCAGATGTACAAGCGCCTATGCTACACTTCTCCCGTTAGGATTAGAGGCCAGAACATAGGATAATGAACCGTTCTTAAGAGGTATGCCGCAGCATTAAGACGCTGTTGGGCAAACGAAACCCTATTCGGTCGTGGGGACAGAACGGAGTTTTACCGTCTTGCGAATCCCGATTTCAGGCGAGTGCCGCGAGATGGTCTATGAACCCTTGCAAGGAGGCTTCAGCGCCATCAAGCCTGTCGACGCTGCGTCCCCACAGGCTTGATGGACGGTCGAATTCCCAGATCCTCCCGGCCTTCGTGACACCGACTAACCGAGAAGCAACATGATCTTAGCGAGCCCAAGTGCGGCAGAAACAGCCGAAGCTTGGAATTGTCCGGCTCAGGCGTTACATGCTCGTCAATCGATTCTCACCACTGTCCCGAGGTACCTGAGGTCAAGCCCGCCTGAGGTCTGTCCTGCGGGAGAACCACGCATACATTCATAGGAACAACTGGATGCCCGGCATCGCACGTCAGTTCGAGCCACAGATCACCCGTAGCGGTGGAACACCCTCGAAGTACCGGTTCTCGGTTCGGTGCTCCCAGTGCCACAAGACAGACGCCTACGAGGCCAGCAAGCCTACCAACGATGATGTTGTCAAAGGCTACTTCAAGGAGCATGGCTGGCTGCTGGGACGCGAGCGCTCCTATGACCTGTGTTCAACCTGCTTGGCCAAGCCACGGAGCGGTGAGCAACCGCGCCGCACTGCTCCTGAAGCGGCGGGACGGCCGTCGGATCGTCCAGTGACACCGAACAAGCGCTACCGGGATACAGCCGATATCCTGGCCCGGCACCTGGGCAAGCCCGAGGCTCTGGCCGCGGAGGTCTTCCGCCCCAAAGAGGTGCAGCCCGCTCGGCCATCTGCCGTCGACACCCCGTGGCAGCCCATACCAGCCTCCGCACTCCCTCCAGAGATGGAGGAGGCTCTCACCGGAATGGCGGCAGATCTAAAGGGCCTCCGATCGGCCATGGAGCTCATGGCGGAGCAGGTGGGCAAACTGGTCGCTCTTGGCGGTCAGCACATCGACGCCATCGCACGGTTGGAACCTCTGGTGGTCCAATCAGCAGAGGGGATCAGTAGCAGCGTGCGAGACGTTGTCAGCGCTGTCCGATCCATTCCGAGTTCACCACTGCTGCCGGCAGAACCTGTCGATGACAAAGAGCAGCCAACGTCACAGCCTGTTCAGGCTCACGATCAGACACTCAGCGCGGAAGCAGAGCCTGACGTCGAAGTGGGCGCAGAAGAGCCAGTGAGGCAGGGGCTGCGCTCCAGGAGAAGCGGGGAGAAGGCTCGCAGGACGGCAGCCGCGCCCATTGTGGTGAAGTCTATTCCAGACGCCAAGCGCTCGGACCGGTACTACACCTCCATCCGCCTGCCACGGGAGCTGTGGGACAGCACTGGCTTTGGACCGGAAGACCGCCTGCTGCTCGACTGGAGCGGGAAAGCTCTGACTATTGAGCGTGCGGCTGAGGGAGGTGTGAAGCCTAAATCGATTGGAGGAGCCGCTGTCGTGCTGCAATCGTGGAAGCTCGGCAACCTGAACTTCGACAAGCCGAAAGTCACAGGAGCTGACGCCTCCCTGCGCCTCACAGCGAGGCCATCGAGGTCTTGAGAGCCCGGTGAGAGATGGCTTCATTGTTCACACGGCTGGAAAGTCTTTCCGTCTCGGGCAGCATGTTGTCGTTTGTCCGGTGCCCCGCTGATCAAGAACGCCGGAGTGACTCTTAACGATTTGCTGACCATAACCATACCTGCCGGATCGTGCCTTGAACGCTCGCCGCAATCGGCCGTTAAGCACACGGATGCGTTCAGTGAGGTTGCGTATATGACACCGATCCTATCCCCGTGGACCCGCCGCGAGCCGGCGAAGAAGCCAGCCCCGAAATCCCTGCACCAGCGTGTTCTCGTCGTTGAGGACGAGTTGATCACCGGCGAGATTGCGGCTGAAGCCCTGACGGATGCAGGCTACGAGGTATTCACAGCAGCCAGCGCTGAGGAGGCCGAGATCATTCTGAGAGATGTGTCGGTGGATGTTTTGTTCACCGACATCAATCTGGGCGGTCAGGATGGTTTTGCGCTGGCGCTGGCCGCCCTGTCTCTCCAACCGCTCTTGTCCGTTGTCGTCACCTCAGGCCGGTCGCGGATCTGCCATCGTATGTGCGAGTCCGTGGGAGTGCCTTTTCTCGCCAAGCCTTACCGCCTCACAGAACTGGTGGAGACGGTTGAGCGCGCAGTGAAAGCAACCTGACACAGTAACTGGTCCTTAGGCCTGATCGTCTTCCCTGACGATTTCGGCCAGGATCGCGCAGGGCAGGGCGGTCTTCCAGACGCTCACCGACGGCTCCGCACCGTCAACAACAGTTGAATCCGTCTTCAACTCGCCGAGTCTCTCATCGGTGGTTGTCGCTACCGCTGGGCAGGCCACATTGGCCGGGGAAGCGGGTCGGCCAAAATCCCACCCATTAAGGCAAGAGACACCGGGACAAGTCCAACGCGTCCCCAAAGCGCAACACGATCCTTTCGGGGCCACCAGTGAACCCCCGTGTGTCACACATCCGAGAGAACGTAGTTGGTTGCCAATACGGCCAAGTTTTCCTCAGATCACTGGGTTCTATACTCAATGCCCGTGATCGCATGAGCCACTGTTCGGGCTTACCTTCTGCGCTCATCAATAAAGCCTCTGGTGGAAGTCCTCATCAGAGCCTTCCATGACGGCCTTTCGGGCTTACGCGCTCCAGGAATGCGGCCCCTGATGCGATGGGCCGTGTCGCTCGATCCGCATCGACGCGGTTACCGTGCAGACCCGCTGGTTCTGCGCGTCCCGCACCTCGATGACGACATCGCTGGTATCGCGTCTTGCCAGCCGGCTTGTTCCAATCTGAGCCGCCGAACGGGCTGCCGCCTGCACGGCAGCGTCGAGGCTGTCGAACTCGGCGCCCTCGTCATCGCGCACGGGCGGCTTTCCATTCTGGACATCGAAATAGTAACGGGCCACGGCACGCTCCTCTGGGCCAGTCCCTGTTCTGTCTTGACCGTCAACTGACATCGCCGATTGCGCGTCAAAGTGCCCTGGCCAAGGGTGCTGTCTGGAATCCCTTAGCCAGGGCGTCAGCGGAGAGGAGGCCCTCCAACCGCCCCAATGCCATCCGAAGGCACCAGAGTCTCTGTTCGGGCTGATACACCTCGCGCCCGGCACACGCATCTTGTTGCGGTCACGGTAAACAATGTGTGTCTATGCGATGGATGCCGCTACTTTCGCTCGGCCTCTCGTTCCGATCTGCCCTTAGTTGCGCGCAAGCAGTGGTCTATGCCGACGAGGGCGTTGTCACACCAAGCCAGTAAGAGCCTTTCCGGCTATCAGTCCCAATCACCCAAGCCAACGAAAATGCACAATCCGCAACGCGGGTGAGGCGCAGTTTAGACAAGTCAAACTCGTTAGTGCGACCATGTCCTGAAATCATCGCTTCTCGAGCCGAGACGGAGCAAGGCCGCGGCCGCCGAAAAGATGATGCAATGGAAGCGGAGCCAGTAAAGCGACAGCGGGAGAATGAGACGATTGAGAGGGTGCAGCGCGTAAACTGTCCCTCGTGCGTTGCTTCCTCGATGAGGCGGGTATTTCGAGGGCCCGCTCACGACGCCAGCGCCTCAGGGCGGACTTTGACGGGATGCGTCGGGACGTACACGAGCCTCCGGTGCCAATCGCACCAGCTCGAGCCCTCACGAGTCGGTGCCCCGCAGCAGACGGCGCGGCGCGGATCGTCGGAGACAATGTAGCGGCACTGCCGCGATCCGATCTTGAGCAGTTTTGTGTGTTGTTTGGGGTCGGACCGTTGCATGACGGACACCTGATGCACGTTTAGCTGAATCAACGGAAGTCTCGGGTTGCGACGCGGAGGACGGGCGTCTCTGCCCGCTTCTCTGGCAGTTCCGCGGACTCGGAGCCGACAATCTCCTTCGATCCCTCGCGCAGCCGGTCGCGCATGCCGATCGCCTCAATTCGAGGGAGCTTGGCTTGGACGAACAGCGCCTCTGTGCTCGACGCACCATGCAGAAAGGAGAAGTGCGTTGTGACCTGGAACTCGGCGTACATCGGCTGGACATGTCCTCTCGTCATGCGAAGAAGCCATGCAGCCACCAGTGTCCGCCGTCAGCAGCTGGCGCGTCTCGGAAGACCCAGAAGCGGCCGGCATGATCAGTCTCGAGGCGGTAGTAGTCCCGCAGCGGGCCGTCCTGATCGCCCGCCCACCATTCCGGCGCGATGCGCTTCGGCCCGTCGGCATTGATCACCTTGCGACGGACGTTGCGCCAGACGATCTGGACCGGGGGATGATCAGGCAGCAGCGCGATCGCCACGATCGGCTCCGGCGGGTTCAGCAGGCGCGTCGGGCGCGGCAGCGTCTTCGGCCAGTTGGCGTTCGTGGGGGGCGAGCGCCGGCACCTTGCGCGTCATGCGCTCATGGATGAGGGGCTGGGCCGGCGCCAGGCGGTAGACGTTGCCGGTGCCGACTTTGGCGGCCAAGCGGTCGACCAAGCGGCTCTCGGCGGCATCCGCGTCAGCGCCTACGGTGCTGGGCACCTCCGTTTGCGCCTCCTCAAGCGGCTCGACCTTGCTGGCGACAAGCACGATCTCCTCGATGCCGAAGCCGGGATTGACGGTTTGCAGGCGCTCGTCGAAGAGGCGCGCCAAGTGCGGAGCGTCCCGCGTCGCCTTCGCGGTGCGCACGCGCAGGTTGGTGCCTTTCTCGTCCACTCGGCGCAGGATCAGGTCGAGCCGGCGAATGCCCTGGCCGCGCCGCGCGCGCTGTGCGCACAGCTCCTCCGCGAGCTGGCGGACGACATGCAGCAGATGCTCCAAGCGGCCGATCGGCTCCGCAAACACCCTTGTCGCGATCGCCGTCCCTTCGGGGATCAACGGGCTGATCGGCTCGAAGGCATGGCCAAGCGCCCGGTCGAGGCGCAGCCACCTCCGTGCCGAAACAGCGGACATCGGTGCCCGCGGCATGGCCGCCAGCTGTCCGACCCGCTCCACCCCAAGCTGGTTCAGCGCGGACAGCGTGTGCGGCACAAGCCGCAGCGCCGCCACCGGCAGCGTCACCACGGCCTCGATAGTGCGGTCCACCGGGATGACGCCGCCGCGGTACCGGGCCACGGCCCAGGCAGTGCCGGACGCGTCCGCGATCACCGCCTTGGCGTCGATGCTCTGATGGGTGAGGCGGCCGAGCAGGTCGGCGAGCAGCGTCTCCTCATCCCCGAAGAGGCGCGCTCAGCCGGCAATATCAATTCACAAGCCGTCGGGTGGGTCGACCGCGACCACGGGCGAGTAGCCGATCGCCCGGCGCGCCAGTTCGCGCAGAGCGGCCGCATCATCCTCCGGTGTGGCCTCCCAGACCTGAAGGCCCGGCACAAGGACCCACAGATCTGGAACGCCTTCAGAGGGGAGGGGAGCTTCATCGTGTGCCCATGAAACTCCGGGCCCTGGCGAGCAATCCGTCACAGGATCTTGTGTTGCCCCAAGATCCTGTGAACTCATTCCGGCATGGATGTTGAGGAAGCGGCCCTCTGGTGATTTCAATCTCGGGCAGCAAGCCCTTTGCCGACCGGGTGACCGCTAGATCAGAAGCGACATGAGGTGACAGCGCTTGGCTCGGAAACCGGAATTGGTTGGCCCTTCCTGGCTGCCACCGGCGTTCTCACTGCTGTCTGCGCAGTAATAGTCGCTTACCTTGGCCTCGATGCGATGATCGGTCACTGACAGCGAAACCGCCTGATTGATGCTGGCGTCATAGGAGCAAGGGCTCCGGACGCTGTCCGACCGAAATAGGTTACGCCCACGTGCAGCCCGGCCACGAGCTGGGGTTTTTATATCGCCAAGCTGGAACGCCACTCCCCTCTTAGGGCTAGTTTCCTGAAGGCTTTATTCACCTACAACCTTCCAACTGGGCCTTTGAAACCTCCGGGCCTTTTCTTTTGGCGCAATGACCCCCTTCCAGCCAAGCTGAAACCGGCAACGGCTTGAGGCATTAATCCTATGGAAGCCGGCCGCGAATCCTCGGCTTCCGTCCACGCAGGGCCTCCTCATCGACCGGGCAACGGCGGGTGAGGAGGCCTTTCTTGTCTCGGCGCTGTCAATGAGGCGTGTGGACTGAGACTCCCTCTCTTCACCCCTTCGTGCCCTACCCTCGGCACAGCCTCCATTCGATCTCGCTCTCCGAAGGTTTAACTCGGCGGCTATTGTGGAAAAACTCCTAAATTGGATATCTTAGGTTGCGCAATCAGGGGACTTGCATGACCCGAGAGCAGGTCGAGCACGTGGCGCGAACGTTCTACGAGGCGGAGCACCGTGGCGATTGGCACGAGGCTCCTGGAAGGCTGCGGGAGCGCTTCAGAGACCGTGCCGGCACGGCTCTTGCTACCCTCAACCGCCAGATTGCAGAGTGCCGGTCGGCGGCCAAGCCAGCGGCATAACCTACTGCCGCGACACCACGGCCATCTCCGAGCTCACCGGCTAACCCATCAGCACCTGGTCTGAGGAATGGTAGTTCCATAAGGATGCTTACGCACAGCATGCCGGAAACAGCGACCCGGTTGAGTTCTGGTTCAGCGAGCGGCGCAACCTCACGGCCGCCAAACGGTTCCTGCGCAACGCGCTCAAGCGGCAGGGCCGACCCGAGCGGATTGTGATCGACGGCGGCCAGACCAATCGGGAAGCGATCCTGTCCTGCGATGCCGAGGGCCGTTTGCAGGATCGCTCAAGACGTCGTTTGCAACCCATTCGCATCCTGCAAAGGTCCATCTGAATAACCGAATTGAGCAGGACCACCGCGCCATCAAGAGGCGGGTCAGACCCATGCTCAGCTTCAAGGCGATGGACAGTGCGCGTGCCGTGCGGGGCAGCATCAAAATGGTTCACACGATGCGAAAAGAACAGGAGAAGTCTGCCTGCCATCGGCAGCTATCGCTCTCCGAGCGGTTTCACCTGCTCACCGCATGAACGCCTCACAAAACTCCTGCTACTCCCTCGTTCCTCCTCCGGATTTGCGACGGAGCCCGGGTGCTGATATGGCGAATGGATGTTCGGCTGGACGCGTCAGCGCAAGAGTGGTGCATGGTGGGACGTGGTCGAGGCCGAAAGAGTTCCCGCGAGAAAATTCTCGACGCGGCTGCGGAGCTTGTGAGCGGGATCGGTTCGGGACGGCTGACGCTGGATGCCGTCGCCGAAAGGGCAGGTCTCAGCAAGGGCGGTCTGCTCTACAACTTTCCCACCAAGGAAGCGCTGCTTCAGGGCATGGTCCAGCGCCTCGTCGACGAGGTCTCGGCGGAGCGGGAGGCGCTCCGAGGTCAAGCCGAGCCCGGGCGCAACCTGGAAGCGCGCCTGTGCACGGCGGCGCTGCTCAAGCTGCGCCAGGGCCGGACGAAGGAGGTCGCCAGTGGCCTGCTGGCCGCTTCGGCCGAGAACCCGCGCCTGCTCGAGCCTGTGCGCGCGGTCATCAAGGCGACCTTGGAGACCCTGAAAGCCACGTCGGATGATCTGGACGCGGCGCTGGTGGGCTGGCTGGCCATTGAGGGCCTGAACAGCCTGGTGATGCACGACCTCAATCCCTTCTCCGAGGAGGAGCACGAGCGGATCGTCCACGCGGTCGACCGCCTGTTGCGCAACGGAATTGCTGAGTAAAGCCCTCAGGCGCAAGGCAGACTAACTAGCTGTCTCGACCCTGAGGTTCCTCAGTCTCGATCTGGCGGCGCCGGATCGCTCCTATGATTGGTACGCTGTCCAAAACGGCGCCCAGGCAGGTGCATGGGATCGGTCATCATGCTCACGTATCGCCTGGAACGCGCAGCTCACGTGGCACATGGCGATCGAGACGTACTTGGCCTGTCACACCAAAGCGGAGCCCGCGGCCGCTCTGAGCAGGTGTCATTCTGAGGATGGCTCTGTCGCGGCTTGCATCGGGGGCAAGCCATCGAATCCCAAGATGAACCGCGTTGTCCAAGGCCCCACTTGCCTGTTAAACCGTCGCTGTCGGGACCTTGAGGCGAAAGGAGGCATTCGGTGGCACTCACAACCAAGGTCATCGATGGCGACCTCCTCATGCTCCGGATCGTGTTCCCTGATGGCAGGACGGCGACGATGACAGCCGGCAGGGACGGCAAGAGCGTCAGCGTGGCTCCCAACGACGGGAAGATCGCCGAGAGGCTGTCGTCTATCTTCCATTGGAGCACCGACAGGGTGGGCGAACCGGGCTATCCGTTCACCAGCCTCAACCAGATGATCTATGGAATGGAGACACTGGCCCGGTCCGCGATGAGCGTGGAACTTTTCATCGCGGGGCTGCGGGAGGTGCTGGAGGTGTCCGGCAAGCCCTCTGAGCCCGAGGTCGGGATCAGAACTCCATCGTTTACCGTCGTCGACCTGAGCCCGAGCGGGAACGGATGGTTTGTCGATGCCCGCTTCCAGAGCGGAGAGCGCTTCAAGCTCGCCATCAACAAGGCCAGTATCGGCTGGGCCGCAGACCCGCCGGAACCGACGCGTGATAAAGCGGTCATGAAGCTCCTCTCGCGATTGAAGGGTGCCCCAGCCCCGACGGATGAGGACCTTGCGCTGCTCGTGATGGAGGTGGCGCATTATTCATCCGACATCGCCGGGTGGCTCCAGGGCCTGCACTCCGCCATCTCTGAGGAGTTGAGGTCCTAGAGGGAGCCTCGCACCCTGATCGTGCGGGGACAAGACCGTTCATTTGTCCTAATCCTCGAACTCCCGCACAGGATCTCCCGCTTGCCGGCATGGTTGGCGGGTCCGACGATGCCTTCCTTCTCCATGCGCTCCATGATCGACGCCGCCCGATTGTAGCCGACCTGCAAACGACGCTGGATATAGGAGGTCGAGGCCTTCCTGTGTCTCACGACGATGCCGACAGCCTGCTCGTAGGCATCTGCCGATGCAAGGCCGACATCGTCCTCATCGGCGGGGAGTTCGGGCTTTTCCAGATCCTCCGGCGTCTCATCGTCGGCTGTCACCTCATCGAGATAGACTGGCTCGCCCTGGCGCTTGAGATGCGCCACCACCTTCTCGACCTCCTCGTCGGAGCAGAACGGCCCGTGCACGCGCGTGATCCGCCCGCCGCCGGCCATGTACAGCATGTCGCCTTGCCCCAGGAGCTGCTCGGCGCCCATCTCGCCGAGGATCGTGCGGCTGTCGATCTTCGAGGTGACCTGGAACGAGATCCGGGTCGGGAAGTTCGCCTTGATCGTGCCGGTGATCACATCCACGGAAGGCCGCTGCGTCGCCAGGATCACGTGGATGCCGGCCGCGCGCGCCATCTGGGCCAGACGCTGGATCGCGCCCTCGATCTCCTTGCCGGCCACCATCATCAGGTCGGCCATCTCGTCGACGATCACCACGATGTACGGCAGCGGATCGAGATCCATCACCTCATCCTCGTACACCGCCTCGCCGGTCTCGCGGTCGAAGCCGGTCTGCACCGTGCGGGTGATGGTCTCGCCGCGGGCTTTCGCCTCGACCACGCGGGCGTTGAAGCCGTCGATGTTGCGCACACCGAGCTTCGACATCTTGCGGTAGCGGTCCTCCATCTCGCGCACCGCCCATTTCAGCGCCACCACCGCCTTCTTCGGGTCGGTGACCACCGGGGTGAGCAGGTGCGGGATGCCGTCATAGACCGAGAGCTCGAGCATCTTCGGGTCGACCATGATCAGGCGGCACTCGGCCGGCGAGAGCCGGTAGACCAGGGACAGGATCATGGTGTTGATCGCCACCGACTTGCCCGAGCCGGTGGTGCCGGCGACCAAGAGGTGCGGCATGCGGGCGAGATCGGCGATCACCGGCTCGCCGCCGATGGTCTTGCCGAGGCAGAGCGCCAGCTTCTGCTTCGAGGTCTCGAAGTCCTGGCTGGCCAGCAATTCACGCAGGAACACGGTCTCGCGCTTGTGGTTGGGCAGCTCGATGCCGATGGCGTTGCGGCCCTGGACCACGGCGACGCGGGCCGAGACCGCGCTCATCGAGCGCGCGATGTCGTCGGCCAAGGAGATCACCCGCGACGACTTCGTCCCCGGCGCAGGCTCAAGCTCGTAGAGAGCGACCACCGGTCCGGGATGAACATGGATCACCTGACCCTTCACACCGAAGTCGCGGATGACCTTCTCGACCCGTCCGGCTCTCTCTTCGAGGATATCCTCGGTGAGAATGGCGCCTCTGCTTTTGGGGGGTCGCCCGAGCAGCTCGATGTCAGGAAGCTGGTAGAAGGCGAACCTCGAGCGCTGGGGCGTTGCGGGAGGGGGCAGCATAATGACCTGTGACCCGATGATGGTCTCCTCCCTCGGGGCGGCAATCTCCGCATCCTGGGCCGGAAGCACCACATCCCCATGCAGGATTTCTTGCGTCGCTTCGATCACCTCGACAGCAGCGGTAGCATCTAATCCAGGATGCTCTTCCTCCAGCACCTGCTTCCACAGCTCACTTGAGGAGCCAAGTTCATCCTCAGCCGAGGCGATCTTCTCCATGGAGGCTGGCTCCTCCATGACGGCGGCTTTCTCGGCCGCGGGAGCGTGCGGCACCGACTGTGGGGCAATTTTCGCGTTGATCCTCAATAGGGGTTGGATAGGCGCGATGTCCTCCCCGAACAGGGCGAGGTATCCAAGGTCGACATCCTCTTCCTGACCATCCATCCTCTCGGGATTCACCTCCGCGACGACCTGGATGATTTCTGCCGTCCCATCCTCATCATGCGCAACGATAGCGACCGCTGGAATCACAGCCTCCGGAATCCTATCCTCAATCCCTGCGGGTTCCGCGAACTCGGATTCGCCATCCATGCCTATGTTGGCCCGATCATCAACCTCCGCAGGTTTCTGGTCCAGTTCCTGTGACGCGGCCATGGCTCCGTCCCTGGATTGCAGCTCCACGAACTCGGCGGCGGCACCCTCGAACACTTCCGGCTCCGAATACCCGTCGAGAACGATGACGTCGGCCTCCCTGGACTTGGAGCCGCACGCCTCCCCGATAGTTGCAGCAAGGGCGCTTCGGGGACTTTTGGTTCGTCAGCGACCGCGTCAGTGAGTGTGAGCAAGGAGTGCTTCAGCGAGACGTCGATACGGTACAGAGCCGATTGCAAGGCCGACGGGACGAACTTCGTAGATGGCATCGGGAGGGCAGTTATCGGGGTCTCCGGCACGGGCTGGGAAACCGTTTCGACGGCCTCGGAAAGCGGGATCTCAACGTCATGCGCTGCCGGAGGCGGCTCGGCTTTCCTTGGCACATCTGCCGCCTTGGGCTGCTCCACCACGGGAGTGGATGGCGGCTGAACTGCGCTCTGGGCCTTCTGGGCAAATGTCTTGGTTGGGGGAGCCTCGATGGCGGCGCGGAGCCTCTCGATCCGCTTGTGAACCTCGTCCTCGGGCTTGTTCATCGCCAACTCGGCCAAGCGATCCGCTCGCATCAGTTCGCCCGTTGGAAGGTCGAACACGTTCGTGTCCTGCGGCTTCCTGATGAACTTGTCAGGCGTTCGCGTGGACCGCACGCCGTGATCAAGAGCGAAAGCCTGCCACCAGCCGGGTTCGGCTTGGCCCATGGCCAGCCACGGCTCCTCCCAGTTGGTGCTGGGGCTGGTGTTCAAACTCTGGAACGGCAGGGTCTCACTCTCATGCGATCTCCTGACGGTGCCATCCTCAGTCCGGATAGTGGATGGAAGATAGTCGTTCGGCATGAAGATCTTACGCATGAATAATAACAACACTCATGAATGCGGTGGGGCCATCTAGGACCTTCACACTCTGGATGAGGCAGGTAAATACCCAGTTATTGGGACGCGCGACCATGCAATCCCGCTGTCACTGAGCAGTTAACCTGGGACTCCGGCTCACGAACGTTGTCTGGATTTGGAGGGGAGTGAGCCTGGCGGGGCAACAGCCAATCGCAGCGTTTGATCGCGCATCACTGCAAAGCAGTGCATCGCGTTAGCCGGAATGAAGCAGGGCAGGGGCATTCCCGAAGCCGTCTTCCATGGGCGGTTAACTTGCGATTCCACGCTCCCAGAATCTCACGCTAAGATGTCTATGGCTGCTCCAGAATCGGGAATCTCACGCCAACATGCTCAGCAACAGCCGGGCCAGCCTGGCCGATGTGATCGGTGGTGAGCCCGAAATCCAATGGGTGAAGCACTGGTCTCCATCACGGCTTGATCCGACCCCACCACTCCGTGCGCCCCGAACCATCCGCAGGGGTGATGCCAGGGTCCATCCGCGACGCCACAGACGGCCAGGCCTGTGCTGAGGATAGGCATCAGATGCGTGCCGTGATTAGAACACCAAGCGAGACTAAGAGACCGCCCGATGACCGCCCCCAGCCTGACACAACCCCCGAGAGACACTCCAGATCGCGGCTACAATCTCTTTCGCAACAGGCAACGGCCGGAGCTCCTCTGCGCCGTCCCCGAGGATTATCCGGTGCCCGGCTTCGTCATCGACGAGGGCTGGCTGTTCGCGTGGCCGCTCCGTCCCACAGATGTTCCGCCGCCGGGCTTTCACGCGAAAGCGGCCGCCGCCGGCGTGCGGTTCAACGGCTTCTATCTGTTTCAGCTGATCCAGGCCGATTGACACCGGCTCTTCGGCACCTTACGGCAGACAATCTCTCACTGGGATCATTTCGAAGAACTGTCACAGTTGTCGGCTAAGCTCGACCATCGTCAGACTGGTTCCGATCCCACGACACGCTAAGCGGCCCTGATGATCCCCGGCATGACGTCCTCCGACCACCGGGCCAACCGCTTCCTCGCCGCCCTGGATCCCGCGGACTATGCCGCGCTCGAGGCTCATCTCGAGAGCGTCGACCTCGCGCGCGGGACCGTTCTCTACGAGACGGGAGATCCGCTCACCCACACCTATTTCCCGCAGGACAGCATCGTGTCGCTGGTCACCGTCATGGCCGACGGCCACTCGGTCGAGATGGGGGTGTTCGGCCGCGAGGCCCTGGTCGGCATCGTGACGGCGGTGATCACCCGCAAAGCCTTGGGGCGCTACATCGTCCAGCTGCCCGGCACGGCCTCCCGGATCGCGACGAGCGCATGCACGCGGCGATCGCCACCCGTCCGACCCTCCGGCACACCTTCCTGTGCGCGAGCGAGGCGCTGATCAGCCAAACGCTGCTGACGGTCGCCTGCAATGCGGTTCACGGCGTCGAGGCCCGGTGCTGCCGCTGGCTCCTGAGCACGCACGACCGGGTCGACCGGGACAGGCTGCCGCTGACGCACGAGGTTCTGGCCGAGATGCTGGGCGTGCAGCGCTCCACCGTGAGCACCGTCACGCGGGCGCTCCATACGGCCGGACTGATTGCGCAGGGCCGGGGCGGGATCACGGTCCGCGATCGGGCCGGGCTCGAGCGGAGGGCCTGCGAGTGCTACGGCCGCATCCGCCGCAGCTTCGAGCATCTTCTGCCCCGCAGCTATCCGGCGTCGGCCCGCAGCCGGACCTAAGGCAGCGGCGGCGCGGCGCCTTGTTGTATGGATGAGCGAGTTGGCAACCAGGGCTGGATAACGTAGAGGCCGTCTGGCTTCTGAGCAGAGATCCCGCCATGCCGTTCAAGGCCAATGTCGCTCGCCATCACCGCATCCCCAAGCAGCGGTACCGGGTGCCGCCATGCGAGCCGATCCGGCTCTTGGCTTGAGGGGCTGGCGCAGGGGACACCATCAGAAAAACGCAGCGGTCGCTGCAGAGATCATCGATGAAATCATTGTCAGAGGTCAGCAGACGATGATTGTGCATCCAACACACGGGCCGGTTGTACGGCGGCGGTTCCCGGATGGCTCAGGGGACTGGTGGAAGGCGGATGGCTCCTTCATTGGGTCCCTCGAACGATATACGGCGGGTGATGCGAATGGGAGGGAGCGCAGAGATTACCAACGATCCTGGAAAGGATTATGAGTTGGACGTTGAGTTGTTGGAGGAAGGCCAGGATGTTGCTCGGCTGCAGCACGGTGAAGCTGGTCAGCTCGAACTACAATTCTACGGCGGAACGCCGGCTCGTATTCCATATGATTGGCTCCGCGAGATAGCTGAGAAGTTCGAAGTGGAGGTACGCCTGAGGACGCTGGATGAGTTGTTGAGGAGACGCTGACTGGTCTCACGCTTGCCGCGTCAGCATCATAAGCACCTCAGGAGCACGGATGGGATTGACAAGCATCTTTCTGCCGATTGTGGTAGTTTCTCTGTGCGCGGGCGACCTCGTGGCAAAGAGTGGGGCATCGACTGCAAGCCTCGCCAGGCCGCCTGATCATTCGAGCCCTGTCGGATTGAGGCGCTCGCGCACCCCATCCTTAGGACGCCGGAACTTCCAGCTTTCCACGAAGCGCTCGTAGGTCCGCTCGGCCTGCTCAGCCACAGCCCGTTCCTGATCGCGTAGTTCCTTGACGTTGTAGGCATAGGCCGGACCGCGTTGGTTTCCCTTCTTCTGCGGAAGGCCTGCCTGCAATTCCATGGTCCGGCGCTTGTTGGCGATCAGCGCAGGCCGTGCCCAGAGATAGTCCTCCTCCTTGGTGAGCAGATGCCAGCAGAGAACGGCGAGTTGGACAATGGTGCAAAGTTCGATCCGTCTCAGGTGGGCCTGAGAAGCCGGGATCGACCCGGAAGATCACCCGGACAACATCATCGGCAACCTCAATGCGCTTGACCAGAGTACAGATGATGTCGCGCTTCGTCGTCCAATCCGCACCCGCAAGCCGCTCGCGCACCATCGTGGCGAACAGGTCGAGTTTCCCGATGATGAGGTGCAGCGAGCGGACTTGTTTATCGGCTTCCTGATGAGCCTTGGCTTCAGTTTCCAGCCGGGCTGTCCGGCGGCGCAATTCGGCCAGGCGCGGCTCGAATTCAGGCTTTTCGATCAATCCCTCGGTGTAGCTGTCGATCAGCCGCTCGATCGCGCGGCGGGCCTTGGCCAGTTGACGGTCGAGGGCATCGAGTTCGAGCCGATGCGGCGTGGTCTGCACGGCGTCCAGGCGCCGCTGATACTCTGCGATAACCCGTGCCGGATCGTCGAGCAGCCGGCAGACCTCGTTCCACACCGCCTCATCGAGCAACTCCGTGGCGACCAGCCGGGCATCACACCGGAACGCACCATGGAAGCGGCTGCGATCGGTGCCGCAACAGCGATAATACCGCTGTGGTCCGTACGGGTGATACCCCGTGAACCCATAGCCGCACTTTTGGCAGACGAGCAGGCCTCGCAGCAGATACTGGACGCCCGCAAGCCGCTCGCGACTGCGTCTGCGGTTCTCCTCCAACTGCTCGGCGACACTCACAAACAGGTCTTCGTCAATCAGAGCCGGGACCGCGATGCTGATGTGCCGTTCGGGCGCGGCTAGCACTTGCCGCCACGGCCGCCGCGGCAGGCCATCGTGGCCGCGCGGCGGGTGAAGCGGCGACCATAGAGGGCCTGTCCCGCATAGGCAGGATTGAGCAGCATGCTGTGGATCATCGCCCGGCTCCAGTGTGGCCGTCCAGTCGGACTTGGAAGCCCGCTGTCGTGCAGGCGCCGGCAGACCCCCGCCAGCGTCAAGCGCTCGTGCCCGACCCAGGTGAAGATCTGGCGCACGATCCGCGCCGCCTCCTCGTCGATCTCGTAGCGTGCGGCTCCCCCACCAGCTTCGCGCGTGATGTAGTGATAGCCGAAGGGCGCACGGGACAGGACGCTGACGGCTCCGATTTGGGCGCGGTGGCGCTTGCCGCGCCGGCTGCGCTCCAGCACCTTGGCTCTCTCGTACTCGGCGAACATGCCCTGCAGCTGCAGCAGCAGGCTGTCCTCGGGCGTGGTCCCGATCGGGCGATTGAGGAAGATCACCTGCGTGCCGGCGTGGGTAAATTCTTCGAGCAGCAGAACCTGATGCGCGTAGCTGCGGGCGAGACGATCCGGGGACTGGACGTAGACGAGATCGATCGCCGACAGCGCCACGAGATCGCGCAGACGCTCCAGGGCCGGGCGGATCAGACTGGCGCCACTGTGGCCGTTGTCGATGAACCGCAGATCGTCCCGGATGCCATGGCCGTCCTGTTGCGCCCGTGCGGTCAACTCCGCTAACTGGCTGTCGATGGTGTGATGCTCAGCCTGCTGGTCGGAGGAGACGCGGGCGTAGAGGGCGACCTGCAGGGTCTGCGGTGCCGAAACGGCTCTCAGATGCTGAGTTCTCATCGCATGCTCCCTCGGAAATGGCGGCCTGTGCCCTTGAGGGCAGGGAACAGGTGCGCAGGGGCAGAAGGCGCTCATAGGCGCGGCTCAGAACTTCCTGACTGCCCCGTCTGACCTCGAAGCCGACCTCAAGGCGCAGCGGGCGGCGCCGCTTGCAAAGCTTGGCCATGGCGGTCCTCGTCCGTCATTGGTCTGGTTTGTCCAGAGCCGTTGAAGGGTTTAACGCAGGACCTGTTGTGTGACGCCGGAGAGCCTCGCGAGCGACTGTATGGACAAAGCTGATCGCAAACTTTGCACCATTGTCTAACACGCCACGACCAGCTTCCGCGCCAGGGCGACCGCAGCGATCTGATGCCCTCGTTTGGCGCGGATGCGCACGAAGAAGGCATGCAGCGGTCCTGGAGCCTTCGCCGCGGCCCAAGCCGCCTCGACCAGCATGGCCCGGGCATGGCTGCGCCCGGCCTTGCTGATGCGGCCATGGTGGGCGGCGCCCAGGCCAGACTGACGAACCCGGGGATTGAGCCCGAAGTAGCTGACCAGTTTCTGCGGGCTCTTGAACCGTTGGATGTCGCCGATCGCCGCCATGAGACCAGTCGCCACGGCCAGATTGATGCCGGTGATGGTCAGAAGGCGGTGCACCTCGGGGCTTTCCAGAGAGCCCTGCGCGATCTCACGGTCGAGGCCCTCCAGGTCTTCTTCCAATCTGTCAAGCTCCCGGATATGCCGATCGATGGCAGCCCGTTCGTCGTCCGGCAGCGGTTGCCGTGACAGCCAGTCCCGACCGCGCGTGTTGAACAGATCAGCATGGGGGCACTTCGGGATCAGATGAGCATGACGGATGGAATGCACCTCGTTCTTGATCCGGGTCCGGTGGCGCACGACCTGATAGCGCCGCGCAACCAGTCGGCGCATTCGTTCGGTCGCCTCGTCCGGGGTCCAGATCTCCGGAAGGAAGCCTGCAGCATGAAGGCTCGCAAGGGTGCCGGCATCTACCTTGTCCGTCTTCACATGAGCATGGGCGATGGCCTTCACCTGCAACGGATTGGCGATCACCACCCGCGCGACGAAGGGGGATAACACGCGCGCCACCGCCATGCAGTTCCCGGTCGCTTCGATGACCACCTCATCCGTTGGCTTCAGTCCCTTGCCCAGTCCATGCAGGCCAGTCCGGGTCATATCGATCCGGCCGGCGTGCCGCAGCACACCGCTGTCCCAGATCACCACCTCCCCGAAGGTCCGGTGGATGTCGATGCCAATCACGCGTCGCATTCCAGCCTCCACTGACGTCCAAGTCGACGGGAGCGGTGGGGCAACACGACACCTACGGATCCGCGCTCTCAGCGCAACCGGGCGAGTCGCAGAGGCGGCCAGCTACTAACCCGAGCTCGAAGCTCATGCTTATACGAACGGCCTGCCCGTACCTTCGTGCTCCCGGTGCCCCTGTCCCGGATGCTCGCAGCATACGCCATGATCGAGACCACGGCGGAATATTGGCACCGCGTATCTCATACCGGTTACCAACATGCTCGAGCGGCTCAACGAGGAGTTCAGCCGACCCACCTGCGTGGCGCGGAACTGTCCTGACCTGCCCCTGAGATTTCCCTCCATTTGGAGTTAGAGTCCGGCCCATCACAAGGACGGACTATGAAGCGTTCACGTTTCACAGAAGAACAGATCATCGGGATTCTGCGCGAGCAGGAGGCCGGGGCAAAGGCGGCCGACTTGTGCCGCAAGTACGGCATGTCGGAAGCGACCCTCTACAACTGGAAAGCCAAATACGGCGGCATGGAGGTCTCGGATGCCAGGCGCCTCAAGGCGCTGGAGGACGAGAATGCCAAACTGAAGAAGCTGCTGGCCGAGGCGATGCTCGATGCCTCGGCCCTGCGCGAGTTGCTCTCAAAAAAGTGGTAGGGCCCGCCGCCCGGCGCGAAGCCGTCGCGCACCTGCAGGCCAGCTTCGGCCTGTCGGAGCGGCGGGCCTGTTCTCTCATCGGAGCCGAGCGGAGCACGATCCGATACCGCTCCTGCCGACCGGACGATGCCGCCTTGCGGAGCCGCCTGCGCGCGCTGGCGCAGGAGCGGCGTCGTTTTGGCTATCGGCGGCTGTTCGTACTCTTGCGCCGGGACGGCGAGACAGCAGGGCTGAACCGGGTCTACCGCCTCTATCGCGAGGAAGGCCTGAGCGTGCGCAAGCGCCGGGCCCGCCGGCGGGCGGTCGGCACGCGGGCACCGATCCTGGTCGAGGCGAGGGCCAATGCGCGCTGGTCGCTGGACTTTGTCCATGACCAGTTTGCCAATGGCCGGCGCTTCCGCATCCTGAACATCGTCGATGACGTGACGCGGGAGTGCCTGGCGGCGATCCCCGACACCTCGATCTCAGGCCAGCGGGTTGCCAGGGAACTGACAGCCTTGATCGGGCGGCGCGGCAAGCCGGGAATGATTGTTTCCGATAACGGCACCGAACTCACCTCGCATGCCATTCTCGCCTGGTGTGCCGAGCACCGGATCGAGTGGCATTACATTGCTCCGGGCAAACCGATGCAGAACGGCTATATCGAGTCGTTCAACGGCCGCATGCGCGATGAGCTGTTGAACGAGAGCCTGTTCTTCGGACTGGATCATGCCCGCGAGCTCATCGCGTCCTGGGTTGAGGATTACAATACGGCGAGGCCCCATTCTTCCTTGGGCTATCAGACGCCGCAAGCGTTCTCCAGCGCCCTACGAACCGCAAGGGACCATCACGCTGCGCAACGGACAGGCTCCGCGCGCTGGCCCCTTGCTCCTGTCGCGCTACATGGCGTATCACCGGCCGAGGCTCTAAACGCCACTGGATGAAACTTCAATGGCAGGTCAGTCCCAATACGGCCTCCTGCTGCCGGCTGGTGCGAGCGCTGGAAGGCGAAACCCATGAGAACTGGCTTGAGGCGCACCGCTACCTCAACATGGAGGAACTGAAGGAGCACAAAAGGGATCAGCTTCGCGAAGCCGCTTAGCCAGCCTGAACCGGCTGCCCCGCTTTGCAGAATTCGACGTACGCAATCCTCAACATGCGCATTTTATGCGTTATTGAGGTTAGAATTGCAGGATTTGAAGCAGTTGGCGCCTCATATTGCAATAACTCGTACTCCGTACCCAGCTAAATTGTAGTGGTCCAGTCTACTCAAGCGATTTTAGCCTGAGCTTGAACCAAACGCACGGCGATAGCGGATTGCTGCTGCGCCAAGGGCACTCGCGGGTGATTGACAGGCGGGCACTGATACTGGTTGGCCTCGTAGAGGCCAACCAAGTTGGGCGGACCGCCGCTAATCAACAAGGACTCAAGCATAGGCCACATTGGCCATTGTATAGTATTAAATAATGTAACTCAAAGTATAGGTCGCCTGAACTTCCGGAGTGTCGACGCGTATGCAAGTGTAATGGAGATCTGACAACCGGATTGGCGATTTTCAATGACTGTCAGGTTCTACGGAAATTCTATCGGGGCGCGCCAGCCATCTGACTTGGCGCCAGGAGGTAGCTATGAGTGCAACTGAGCAGGAACGCATCCTCGTCGTCGATGCCAACCCGCTGTTTCTGGAGAGACTCGCATGGGAACTACGGGGCAGGAACTTTGATGTCGTTGCGACAGAGTCCGGCGCGCAGGCCTTCCACGTCCTGAGGAACGGGCACCGTCCCATCGACTGGCTCTTCACCCGTGCCATTCTGCCTGGCCTGATCGATGGCTGGATTTTGGCCGATGAGTATCATGACAGTCATCCCCATCGGGCGGCCGTGATCGCCGCCTCGCAAGCGAGGGTCTCGGTCCAAGGGCATATCACCCTCAAGGATCCGTCACCGGCTGCCGTGCTCGACACCATGCGGTGCATCATGGCCCAGAACCAGGCGTCGGAGATCCCGAGCCACACCGAACGCGACGAGGAGCGACTTGCCGCATAAGGGGTCGCAGCAGGATCCAGCTGCTGGAGATTCAAACGATTTCATTCTGGGTTCCAATCCATCGGAAGGCCGTGTGCTGATTGGGCATGCGGCACAGAGCCAGAGGCTGTTGCGGCATGGCGGTTATACCTGACACTGAGCTGAAATTCGCCCCAGAGCATCGTGCGTTCATCGCCGGTGAGTGGATCGACTGTGAAGCCACTCTGCCGGGTGTTGACCCGGCGACGGGCGAGCACCTCGTGGATGTCGCAGTCTGCTCTACAGACCTCGTGGACCAAGCCGTAACATCAGCTCGCGCTGCATTCCTCCGTTGGCGGGGCCAAACACCCGTTGCTCGCGGCACGATCCTCCGCTCATGGGCTGCTTTGATGCGCACCCAAGCAGAGGATCTTGCTGTTATCATGACGTCCCAGCAGGGCAAGCCCTCAAGCGAGGCCCTCGGCGGGATCTCTTACGCGGCAGCGTTCCTGGACCGGTTCGCCGCGGAAGAGCTGCTCAAAGCCTGCACCCTGCCGCTCATCAGCACAGGCAACCTGGTGATCACGGATCTCGGCGTCTTCGCCATCGACAAGCAGGATAGCACCGGCATGACCCTGATCGAACTCGCCGATGGCGTCACCTTCGACGAGATCAAGGCCAAGACCCAAGCCGAGTTCAAGGTCGCCCTGAGCGGCTCCCAGTCGAACGTGGCGTAACGGAGATTCCGATGGCCCGGCGCAAATCATTCTCTCCAAGCCTCTCCGATGCCATGCTCCTTGAGCCAGATCAGCTCGAACAAAACATCATTCTCGCTTACGTGCAGCTAGCCGTTATGCCGGACCAGGTCAACGGTGCGAGAACTGCAACGGTGGCAAAGTTCGGATCGGTAGAGGTGCGCCTCACCGAGCTGACCCAGCCGGGATACAAGTCGCGTTGTATTCCACCATTTTGGCTGGAGGTTTACTCCCATGCCACCGGCACAACCCTCGATAGTTGCGGCTGCTTCGACTTCGATGAGTCCGAACTGACCACCGCCGTTAGCCTCATTTGCGAAGCCCGGAAAAGCCGCCTGAGAGGACTGCCTGATGTGGATCACCATCCTCCTGAAAAGCCGTACTGCGTCATCCGACGGGAGGGGCTTGCCTGATGCCTGAGTTCGCCGCTTTGCCCCCTCGTGCCATTCAAACGCAACGAAACACCTTAGGTGTCAAAATGGCTGTTCCTATCAAAACGGTTGGCGTTGTCGGCTCCGGGCAGATGGGCAGCGGCATTGCCCATGTCTGCTCGCTCGCGGGGTTCAATGTCCGGCTCAACGATCTCTCGGAAGATCGGATCAATGCCGGGCTTGCCACGATCAACGGCAACATGGCGCGCCAGGTCTCCAAGGGCGCCATCTCGGATGCCGACCGGCAGGCGGCGCTCGAGCGGATCAAGCCGGCACGCACCTATGACGATCTGTCAGCTTGCGACCTCGTCATCGAGGCCGCGACCGAAAACGAGGAGGTGAAGCGCAAGATCTTCACCAATCTCAGCCCGTCACTGCGCCCCGATGCGATGCTCGCCACCAACACGTCGTCGATCATGATCACGCGCTTGGCCGCTGCCACCGACCGGCCGGAGAAGTTCATCGGCATTCACTTCATGAATCCGGTGCCGGTGATGCAGCTCGTCGAGCTGATCCGCGGCATCGCCACCGAGGACCCGACCTACGAATCCGCCAAGGAATTCATCGGCAAGCTCGGCAAGACCTCGACCGTGTCCGAGGATTTCCCAGCCTTCATCGTCAACCGCATCCTGCTGCCGATGATCAACGAGGCGATCTACACCCTCTACGAGGGCGTGGGCTCCGTCGAAGACATCGACACAGCCATGCGGCTCGGCGCGAACCATCCCATGGGTCCGCTCCAACTCGCGGATTTCATCGGCCTCGATACCTGCCTCTCGATCATGCAGGTGCTGCACGAGGGCTTGGCCGATTCCAAGTACCGCCCCTGCCCGCTTCTCGTGAAATACGTGGAAGCCGGCTGGCTTGGCCGGAAGACGAAGCGCGGCTTCTACGACTACCGGGGCGAGAAGCCGGTTCCAACACGATAGTACGAGGACCAGGCGAAGTGGCACAGCTGATTGAATTGGGGTAGTACAATGAAAACTGGAGCTCCGAAAGACGCGTTCGACGGTGGAGCGCGCATTGCGACAGCACTGAATTCTGCACCGCAATGGCAGTTGTACCAGAAAGGACACGGGTGCTCGATCGAGCCCGGTGCGGATCCGGTCGCCAGTTCTTCCTATGCAGCCTATAAGACGCTCGACGTGACACCCGTCCATACTTCAGTCGAACTGATCGGAGGGGGCGATGGCGTCGCTGAGTTGCGCCCGCGCTCTACATCTGGGGAAAGACGTTTCAAGACCGACCAGACGCTGATCTCTTCCTTCCACCCTGCTCATAAATTGGAGCTGCTCAATCTACGTTGGGAGAAGGGCTCGATTCCTCCGAGCTGTAAATGCGCGGGTTCTAATTCTTGGCATCAAGCGCTGCCTGCCTCTCAGGCAATAAGGCGGCCATAGGCCAAGGGTTCTTGCCATGTCACTGTCCTCGCCCCAACCATCCCATCGCACGAACCGGTTGCTATCGGCACTGCAGCCGGAAGACTTCGCGCATCTTGAGCCACACCTCCAGCTAATCGAGCTGCAAAAGGGCATGGTTATCTATGAGACCAGCGAGTGCATGCCGTTCGTTTACTTCCCCCATGACGCCATTGTCTCGCTCACGACTGTTCTCCCCGATGGCAGAACTGTCGAGATGGCGGTGCTTGGGCGTGAGGCCATGTTTGGCCTCGTCAGTGCGCTGACCACCCGCCAATCGCTTGGGCGCTTTGTGGTGCAAGTCACGGGCACTGCGTCGCGCATTGACACTGATGTCCTGCATCACGCGTTCGAGGAACGGCCGAAGCTCCGTGAACCCTTCTTGCGCTATGTGGAGGTCCTGCTGGCGGAGACTCTCCAAGCGATGGCCTGCAACACCGTCCACAGTGTCGAGGCTCGCTGTTGCCGCTGGATCCTCACCATGCTCGATCGCGCCAATCAGGCGACCTTGCCACTTACGCACGAGCATTTATCCCAAATGTTAGGAGTGCAACGGTCAACGATCAGTCTCGTCACGGGTGGGCTTCAAGCATCCGGATTGATCCACCAGGGCCGCGGTGCAATCACAGTCACCGACCGTTCTGGTCTCGAACAGATCACGTGCGGGTGTTATGAGATCGCGCGTCAGCGGTCAAAACAACTCTCACCGGCACAGAACCCAGAGGTTGATTATGCGTAGAGCAGACGAAGACGATCTTCTGCAGGTCGATGAAGATCAGTGGGCCCGACGTAAACCATCCATCGGGTATCGCTTGCTTTATCTGGTCATAGCACTAGCCGGTATAGCCAGTGCGATATATCTGACAGCCCGATTACTGTAGGCAGAGTGACAAATTTTGTCTGCTTTGAAGAACGTTGGAACTTTCGGCAGATGGGCAGCGAAACCTTCTATTCCATCTTAAAGGATGATTGTGTGCAAATGATTCTCACTCCCGCAAGACGCTCTTGTCTCTCATGAGGAGGTTTCTGTCGCTTGGATGTTGTAGGGAAAACGATCTTCTCGCTTTCAGCTGGAAGATAGAAGTTCGTCCTCTTGAACAACGACGATTGATCAAGTTAGAAGCATGCCCACGCACCAAGGTTAATTTTGATACTCGGTCGGTGCATCAAGCGTTCTTTCGCCCGCAGGCTAAGAAGTATCTCACGTTCAGAGATTATCCTTTCAGCGGCTCAGCCGTTGCGGAAAGCAAGCCCTCATGAGCCATCACGCTTCAACGGATAGGCCGCCGATCAGCATCCCGTTGCTGCAGCAGCGGGTGCGTGACGGCCAGCGGCTGGTGATGACCACAGCCTATGATGCCGTCACGGCACGCCTGGCTGATCCGGCCGTGGACATGATCCTGGTCGGTGACAGCGTCGGCAATGTCTGTCTCGGCTTCGACAACACCTTGCCGGTCAGCATGGCGATGATGAACCATCATCTCGAAGCGGTCGCACGGACACGGCCACGTGCCCTGCTCGTCGCCGACATGCCGTACCTGAGCTATCACCTCAGCCTCGACGACACCTTGTGCAATGCCGGCGGCTTCCTGCAGCGCGGAGCGGCGGCCGTGAAACTGGAAGGCGGAGAAAAGCGTGTCGAGACGATCCGGGCTCTGGTGGAGTGCGAGATCCCGGTCATGGGCCATCTCGGTCTAACGCCGCAGAGCGTGCATGCCATGGGCGGCTTCAGGGTGCAGGGCCGGGGAGCTCAGGATGCCATCCGGATCCTGGAGGACGCGCACCGGCTGCAGGAGGCCGGCTGCTTTGCGCTCGTGCTCGAAGGCATCCCCACCGAGCTCGCAGCAAAGATTACCGCCACCCTGAGCATTCCGACCATCGGCATCGGCGCCGGGCCGCATTGCTCCGGTCAGGTGCTGGTCCTGCACGATGTGCTCGGGCTGACGCAGGGGCACAGGCCCAAGTTCGTCCGCACCTATGTCGATGGTTTCGATCTGCTGCAGCAGGCCCTCACACACTGGGTCGAGGACGTGCGCTGCGGTGCTTTTCCGTCTGCTGCCGAAGCCCACGCCCTGCCAACCGAGGCCCAGGCCGCGGTTGCCGCCTGGGCACCACACCCCTCCACGAGCGCGTGAGGCCCGCCGATGCTCACCTTCCACACGATCAAGTCGCTGACCCAGTGCCTGCGCGGCTACCGCGCCTCAGGTCTGCGGGTCGGCTTCGTGCCCACCATGGGCTTCCTCCACGAAGGCCATCGGGCGCTCATCGATGAGAGCGTCGCCCGCTGTGACATCACCGTGGTGAGCATCTTCGTCAATCCAACCCAGTTCGGGCCGAACGAGGATCTCGACCGCTACCCGCGTGCGCTCGAACAGGATCACGACCTCTGCCGCACGGCCGGCGTGAACCTGCTCTTCGTGCCGGATGCCAGCAAAATCTACCCACCGGGCTTCCAGACCACCATCGAGCCTGGGCCTGTGGCCGAGCCGCTGTGCGGCGCGGTCCGGCCCGGGCACTTCCGCGGGGTGGCCACCGTGGTGACCAAGCTGTTCAACATCGTCCAGCCGGATGTCGCCTTCTTCGGCCAGAAAGACTTCCAGCAATGCGCCGTGATCCGGCAGCTGGTGCAGGACCTGAACTTAGCCGTTGAGATCGTCACGGTGCCGACCGTGCGCGAGCCGGACGGCCTGGCGCTGAGCAGCCGCAACAGCTACCTGAGCCCCGCCGATCGCGAGCGCGCCCGCTGCCTCAGCCGGGGCCTGTTCGCTGCCCAGGCGGCATATCGCGAGGGCGAGCGAGACAGCCAGCAGCTGATCGAGATCGCCCGGGCTCATATAACCGAGGTCGATCAGCTTCAGTATCTCGAGCTGCGGGATGCCAGGACCTTGGAGGCCATCCAAGGCCTGGTCGAACAGCCGGCCGCCCTGTGTGTCGCCGCCACTGTCGGGGCCACACGCCTGATCGACAATGTGCTCCTGATCCCCCCGCCGACAGCTCTGTCCGATCACGAGTTGGAGGTAGTCTCGCATGCGATCGACCGGCAGGCCACGGCCGGTGCGGAAGGGCCGCGATCGTCATGACGGCACAATCCTGGCCTCAGGCCCTTGTTCAGGATCTCACCACCCGGCTAGCCGCTGGCGCAACCGCGACGGAAACCCTCCAGACCTGGTGTGAGGACCATGGGCTCTCGCACGGACCCGTCACGGCCGAGGTCCGTCAGAGGTTCGCACCTGCAGTGGTCCCTGACGACGTCCTGACCGCTCTAGAACCCGCTTCCGGTGAAGCCATTCACTACCGGTGGGTCCGCCTGATGCGTGGCACACTGCCGCTCGCGATGGCCGAGAACTGGTTTGTGCCGCAACGCCTCGCTCCGGGGATGAACGACCTTCTGCAAACGACGGAGATCCCGTTCGGAACGGTCATTGCGCCGCTTCATCCGTCCCGCCGCACCCTTATGGCCCGTGTTCAGCCTCTCACCGTTGATCCTTCCGAGGATCCGTCGCAGCTCAGCGCCTCAGGGCGCCCGTCGCAACCTGCTATCATCCTGGAGCATAAAGCCGTGATCTGCAGCGCTACCGGGACAGCGCTCGCGCTCGTCACGGAAAGGTTTTCCTCCGGTCTCATTTCGTTTGCGACCTCGCAGTCACCTTCGAGCGGAACCCTCGATGAGAGATCGCGCGCAGGATCAGCAATGCTGCTTGGGGGACTTGACCGATGACAGTCCAACCCGACCTGACGTCACAAGCCTTCCGGGACCCTGACGCGATCGAGGAGATTGAGTTTCTGGATCACCGGATCAGGTTTGGCCCGACGCAAACCGGTTGGATATCGTTTGTGGCGCGTCAAGGCCAAGGTCCGACCATCGTTCTCGCGACGGATCGCGAAACCCTGCTCGCGCAGTCGCACAAGCTGGTCGAGCAGCGGATCGCGGGGAGGAGGTGAGGGGCTATCATCTTCTGCAGCTGGCACCCGGCAGCTATGACCTCGTGCTGGGCGACGAGATCATCGGCAGCGTGGTCCGCAGCGGCTCCCGCAGCAAGAACACCACGTGGATCGTTGAGCTTCTGGAGGATAGCCTGGAGGTGCCACGTCCATCTCCCTTCACAGCCGTCGAGGAAGAATTCGAAACTCTGGAGGAGGTGTGCCGGTGGCTGGGAGGCGCTCCAGTCCGGCTTCTCCGCAAAGGCCATGAAGTGTCGGAGTTGCCCATTCAGAGATGAGGTCACCGGCGGAGTTCATCGGCCCGTCTCGCATGGCTGCACCTCGGATGAAAGCAGACCGGAACCGTGCCTGACGTACAGCCTATCCCTGGGCTGTTTTTGTAAGAGCGTACCCGCACCATGAAGCGTGCGGCACCGAAGGCGAGCGCTTCAGCGCTTAACTGCAGTTTTACCGAGAGAGTATCCGTTGAACCCTTACCTTTGAAGCGATGTCATGTTGAACCACATTGCGAACTATCGGCCGCGAACGATCATTGATCTTTGTCTCGTTGTCTCTACCGCTTCGTCTGCGTTCGCCGTTATCTACTTATGCTCGCAACTGCCATAGATCAGCACAGCGGCATGCCCGCATCTCCTGGCCTGCAGAAGCAGGGAGTGGAACGGGATCGCGGCTTTTCTTCAGCGTCTTATGAAATGGCCGCGCTGGTACCCGATGGCGCTTTGCTCGAAGGTCTGCGTCGTGCTGCGGCTTGGGTGGTTTCCAATAGGCATCCCGTGTAGCCGGCGTGCTGCCAGCATTGGGTTGTGAAGCCTACGAAGAAAATTCTTCTCCTTTTTGGCTGCGACAGCAGCCGCATGCATGTGACGCAGCGGTCTTATGAGGCATGCTGCATTGCAAATAAGTCGAATGCAGCCGATATGAGCAGCGGCTGATTTCAACGCGGCACCGCTTTTTTCCTCCCGCGCTGCCGTGTCGGCCGTTCCCTCTGGAAGGTTTTGACTTTGTCAGGCCTTAACTTCATGCCGGGCCCTTGGCCCGGCTTTTTTCGTGTGCCGAGCATGTTCGACAGCTTGGAGGTGCAAGTCCTCTACCCAGCCTGATGGCGGCGAAGGGTTAGCGAAGCGCAAGGGCGTCACCGCGAGGTGGGGTCTGAAGGAAGCGTGGAGCAAAACCGCGACCTGATGGACAAGAACCGGATATGAGGCCGTCTCGGCCGGACGAGCAGGCGAAAGGCTGCAAAGTCCACGGTCATCAAGGACCGAGACGGTAAATCCGGCAGGTGTGCGGGGAAGGCGGTCGAACTTACCTCGGGAGATCTCCGCCATGTCCGGGCTTCCGGACTGAGCGGGTCGCAAGACCCGTGATCGTGGTGGAGAAGTCAGCAGACGGCATAGTAGGCCGAGAAGGCCGAAGGCCCGAACGTCAGAGAGGGCAAGTAGAGCAGGTGTCTCGACGGACCAAGCGGCAGCAACACCAACTCGAGTTGGCTTTCGGCAGCGCGGCAGAGGGTGAAGCCCCGAGCCCACTCGCCGGAGGAGCCGAAGTCCTGCCGGCGGCACCCGCCCCCGAAAGCCCGGCGGCCCCGGTTGGGCCGATGATGGAGAGGATTGTCGCGCGCGACAATCTGAAGAAGGCGCTGGCCCAGGTCAGACGCAACAAAGGCGCGCCCGGCGTCGATGGCATGACCGTCGACGATCTGGCCGCCCACCTGAAAGACCACTGGCCCGAGATCCGGGCTCAACTTCTCAACGGCACCTACCAGCCGCAGCCGGTGCGGCGCGTCGAGATTCCGAAGGCATCAGGAGGCACTCGCGGCCTCGGGATTCCAACGGTGCTCGACCGCTTCCTCCAGCAGGCGGTGATGCAGGTGCTGCAAGAGGACTGGGACTCGACCTTCTCGCCGTCGAGTTACGGGTTCCGGCCCGGACGCTCGGCGCATCAGGCCGTGGCCGCCGCCCAGCAGTTCATCGCTGACGGTTGCCGCATCGTCGTCGATCTTGATTTGGAGAAATTCTTCGATCGAGTGAACCACGACATTCTGATGGGTCTGGTGGCCAAACGGGTGCAGGACCGATCTCTGCTCCGGCTTATCCGCCGTTATCTGACGGCAGGTGTGCTCGTGGGCGGCATGGTCGATCCGATGGATGAGGGAGTCCCGCAAGGGGGTCCGCTCTCGCCGCTGCTTTCAAACCTGATGCTCGACGTGCTCGACAAGGAACTGGAACGGCGCGGCCATCGGTTCGCAAGGTACGCCGATGATTGCAACATCTATGTTCGCAGTCCTCGTGCAGGCGAGCGAGTCATGGCCAAACCGGTACTGAGCGAGCGGACGTGCTCCTGACGCTTGTATCTACAACGTTAGTAGCCGCATGGAACGCTTG